>DMDF01000172.1 GCA_003446605.1 Anaerolineaceae bacterium | reverse complement strand
CAAATTGATCAAGCCACCGTTACCCTGGGGTTTAAAACAGCGAAATTGATCTTTGTAGAAAGAATCAAATCTTAACCCCCTTGGAGGAATGATGTTCGAATCATCCAATCTTGGATTTCCACGTATCGGGTTTCAGCGCGAGACAAAAAACGCCCTTGAGAAATATTGGAAAGGGGAAATTTCTGAACAGACCTTGCTGGAAAAAACTGCATCCATCCGCCAGCAAAACTGGGCTATACAGGCTGAGCACGGTATGGATAGCATTCCTTCGAATGATTTTTCCCTCTACGACCATGTGCTTGATACCATCTGTATGCTGGGCGCGATACCACCGCGTTATCAGCAGATCGCAGCCCATTTCAACCTTTCAATCTATTTTGCAATGGCTCGGGGAAAACAAAACACAGACCTCGATATTCCCGCTATGGAAATGACCAAATGGTTCAACACCAACTATCATCATATCGTACCTGAAATCGAGCCAACCACCCGCTTCTCTTTCACGTATTCGAAGGTTCTGGATGAATACCGAGAAGCGAAAGCTGCCGGGTACGAAACCAGACCGGTTCTGCTGGGTCCGCTCACTTTCTTGCTGCTGAGCAAAACCCACACAGCCAAATTTCAACCGCTTTCCAGGCTGGATGATCTACTGCCGGTGTATCAAGCCATCCTTGCCGCTCTCTATGATGCCGGGGCAGAATGGGTACAGATGGATGAGCCCATGCTGGTCAAAGACCTCACCCCTGATGTGCGGGCTGCTTACCATTCTGCATATCAATTACTTGGTGCAAGTGCGCACAGACCCAACATCCTGCTGGCAGGCTATTTTGACAGCCTTGGCGATAATTCCGACCTGGCTTTCTCTTTACCGGTGGAAGGTATCCACCTCGATATGGTGTCAGGAGAAGATCAATGGCATTTGTTGAAATCTCACTCCATACCACTCAAAATCCTTTCTTTAGGCGTTATTGATGGGCATAACATCTGGCGAGCCGATCTCGAGAATATCCTCTCGAAAATTCACAACCTTCCCGCCTCCCTTTCTGCAAACGTGCAGATCGCTCCTTCTTGTTCGCTGCTGCATGTTCCCCAAGACCTAACTCTTGAAGATAAGATCAACCAACCAGTCAGAAATTGGCTGGCTTTTGCGGTGCAAAAACTGGATGAACTCAGCGCTCTGACATCCGCTGCCAACACCCATCAAAAATCGGATCTATTTGCGGAAAACAACGCTGCTCTACAGGAACGCGAGACATATATCCGGAACAAACGGGCGCATCATTCCATTCAAACACCTCAACCTCTCACCGCCGGACGGAGCCATCCTTTTTCCATTCGCAAAGATAAACAACAGCAGGTGTTGGATCTCCCTTTGCTTCCTACCACCACCATTGGGTCGTTCCCTCAAACCAGCGATGTACGCCAGATGCGCTCCCGTTTTACCAAAGGAGAAATAAACCAGCAGGATTATGATGCTTTCCTCCGGCAAAAAATAGAAGAGGTGATTCACCTGCAAGAACAAATCGGGCTGGATGTACTGGTGCATGGAGAATTTGAACGCAATGATATGGTGCAGTATTTCGCCGAACAATTGGAAGGGTTCATTTTCACCAAACATGGCTGGGTACAGAGCTTTGGCTCTCGTTATGTGCGTCCGCCCATCATTTTTGGAGATGTTGAACGCCCCCACCCTATGACAGTGGATTGGATCAGGTATGCTCAATCTTTGACAAGTAAACCCGTCAAAGGAATGCTTACCGGTCCGGTTACCATTCTACAGTGGTCGTTCGTGCGCGATGACCAGCCGCGCTCACAAACCTGTTTCCAGATCGCTCATGCCATTCAGAAAGAGGTACACGATCTCGAGCAAGCCGGGATCAAGGTCATCCAGATCGATGAACCGGCGCTGCGCGAAGGGTTACCGTTGAAGAAAAAGGAATGGCAGGCATACCTTGATTGGGCGGTGCATGCCTTCCATATCACCACCAGCGGCTGTCGTGATGAAACCCAGATCCACACCCACATGTGCTATTCCGAATTCAACGAGATCATCGCATCCATCGCAGCGCTGGATGCGGATGTCATCTCCATTGAAGCCGCTCGTTCAGATATGGAATTATTGAAAGCCTTCTCGGATTTCCATTATCCCAATGAGATCGGACCAGGTGTGTACGATATCCATTCTCCCCGCATTCCTTCCACCGGGGAACTGGAAGATTTAATTAAAAAAGCCCTCACCGTACTGCCAGCTAACCAGGTTTGGGTCAATCCTGATTGCGGGTTGAAAACCCGTGGGTGGCAAGAGACTCTCCCTTCTCTTAAAAATATGGTGGCGGCGGCACAAAACGTTCGCGATAAAATTGAGATGAGGAAATAAAGATGCCAGATAGAATCGAAACACTGCAAACGAAGATGATCGAAAAAGGGCTGCCCTTGATTGCGGTGCCTGCCGGACCAGACCTGAGCTATTTTACTGGATTAGATTTTCATATTTCAGAACGTCCCGCCGTGCTGTTAATAGCAGCAATTAGCAAACCTGCCTTCATCTATCCTGATTTTGAAACAACGAAGGTAAAAGCTTGTCGTATCCCAATAGAACCCTTTCCTTACAGTGAAGAACGAGAAAGTTGGGTACAAGTCTTCGCACAGGCGCTGCAAAGCCTTCCAGAAAATATTCAGAAGGTGGGTGTAAATTCCACGCAAATGCGCTATCTGGAAATGGACCTCCTGCATCAGGCAAATTCGGAATTGCATTTCGTCGCTTCAGATGCTCTTTTTCAGTCGCTGCGTACCCGTAAAGATAGCAGTGAGGTCGAGAGCATCCGCAAAGCCATTCAGATTGCAGAGGAAGCGTTTCGTGAAACGCTCAAGATCATTCAACCCGGTCGTACTGAAAAAGAGATCGCTGGTGAGCTGGTTGTCAATCTTCTGCGTCTGGGGTCTGACCCAGAACTTCCCTTCAGCCCCATTGTAGCTGCTGGACCAAATTCCGCCAACCCTCATGCAGTGCCCTCGGATAGAAAGCTTGAACAGGGAGATCTTGTTGTCATCGATTGGGGAGCACGTTCCAACCATTACATTTCAGATATCACCCGCACGCTATCCATCGGTCAACCCGATGAGAAATTCTCCAACATGGCACAGATTACCAAAGCAGCCAATGAGAAAGCCAGGCAAACCGCAAAGGCAGGGATTCCTTGCAATCAAGTGGATGAAGCGGCGCGGGCAGTTATCAGTGAAGCGGGCATGGGAGAATACTTCACCCACCGCACCGGTCATGGTATCGGTATGGAAGCCCACGAAGCGCCCTACATTGCATCCGATTATCCCCACGAATTGGAAGTTGGTAATACCTTTACCATCGAACCCGGCATCTATCTTCCCGACGAAGGAGGGGTTCGTATCGAAGATAACATCCTCATCACTACCGTGGGTGCCGAAACCCTGACCACTCTCTCTCGAGAACTAATCATCATTAAATAGGAGACAATACCTATGAAACCTCTCATCATGCCCACGGCAGAACCTTTTTTCTTCAAAGGCGATGACCTTGGTTTTTTACTCATTCACGGGTTCACCGGAACACCCAAAGAAATGCGCCTCTTGGGTGACCATCTGGCTGCACAGGGGCATACCGTCTTGGGCATCCGCTTGGCAGGTCATGCCACCCAAATCGAGGATATGAAACGCACCAGGTGGCAGGATTGGCTGGCATCCGTGGAGGATGGCATCAATATGCTGCGAACGTGCTGCTCGCAGGTTGTACCTATCGGGCTCTCCATGGGAGGTGCGCTTTCCATGCTGGCAGCCGCAACTTATTCGCTGGATGCCGCTGTTGCGATTTCTGCTCCATATCTCCTGGATGATTGGCGTGTCCCTTTTCTACGTCCACTCAGTGTGATCATGCCCTACGCCTCTAAAGGGCAAAGCGACATGAAAGACAAGCGAAATGATGCACAACATGCCAACTACACAGCCTATCCGACCCGTGCTATTGTTGAGTTGGATTCACTCTTGAAAGAAACGCGCACGCACGTTCCTGAGATTTCCATCCCCGTCCTTCTCATTCACTCTAAAGCCGATCAAGGGGTGCCCTTCGAAAATTTAGAAAAATACTACACCAATATTCCTTCAAAGCAAAAGACCAAAATGGTTCTTGAAAAGAGCGGGCATGTGGTCACTGAAGATATCGAGCGCGAGACCGCCTTCAAAGCCATCGATGATTTTATAAAAAAGACGCTCAAGTAGTGGATCGGCAGCCTGCGATGCAAACGTACAATACAATTCAAACCTTTACCATCGGTCAGATCGAAAATAATACCTATTTACTCATGAAGCCTGATTCCCGAAAAGCAGTCGTTATTGATCCGGCTGCCGGGATCAGTGAAGTGATTGACAGCATGCACACCCAAAACTTGGAACTTGAATCCATCTGGGTCACCCACGCCCATTTTGATCACATTGCCGGTGTTTATTCCTTGTTGAGTGAATTTGGAAGCCATATTCCCATTTTTCTGCACCCCGATGATCTGCCATTATGGAATTCTGGTGGTGGTGCCAGGGAATTTGGTTTTGAATTCGATCCTAAAGCACAACCTACCCGTTTCTTTTTTCATGGGCAACATATTCCCTTCGGAGATTCTGCCATCGAGGTTCGTCACACCCCAGGTCATACCCCCGGACATGTGCTCCTCTACTGGCAAGCAAGCCGTACCGCCTTTTGCGGTGACTTAATTTTTTACCACAGCATTGGTCGGACGGATATGGCTTATTGCGATAGTGCAGCACTACGCAATAGCATACGTGAGCAAGTTCTTACCTTGCCTGATGCAACTGCGCTATTTTGTGGGCATGGACCTGTCACGAGTGTGTCAGAGGAACGAAAGAACAATCCCTTCTTGGATTGAATTCAACTGCAAAACTTAAATAAAAACAGGCACCACATGTAGTGCCTGTTTTCATCATTAAGGGTATGCTTATTTTGCAAAGTCCACCACACGCATCTCCCGGATGACGGTTACGCGGATCTGACCGGGATATTGCATGGTCTCTTCGATATTCTTGGCAATATCTCTTGCCAGGCGAGTTGCTTCCAGATCATCGATCTTTTCTGGTTCCACGATGATGCGTACTTCACGTCCGGCTTGGATCGCGAATGCCTGGCTAACCCCTTCATAGGAATTTGCCATCTCTTCGAGTGTCTTCAGACGCTTGATATATTGCTCCAAGTTCTCCCTGCGGGCACCCGGGCGAGCACCCGAAATCGCATCAGCCGCTTCCACAATGACCGCTTCCAGCGTCTTCTGATCTTCTTCATGGTGGTGGCTGGCAATCGCGTTTACAACCGCTTCATTGACGCGGTTGCGTTTACAGAATTCAGCTCCAATCAAGGCATGCGTACCTTCCACATTGTGATCCATAGCTTTCCCGATATCATGCAGTAAACCGGCTGCTTTGGCTATTTCGACATCTCCTCCAATTTCCGAGGCGATCAACGCAGCAATTCTCGCGGTCTCCCCTGCATGCGAGAGCTGGTTTTGACCGAATGATGTACGGAATTTCAAACGTCCCAGCATATTGAGAACCTGGGGAGGAATACCTGCCACACCGGCATCAAACGCGGCTTCTTCACCAGCCTCTTCGATGACCTTTTCAACTTCCTTCTTTTCCTCTGCCAGGATCTTCTCAATGTGAGCCGGATGGATGCGCCCATCATCGATCAGGCGCTGCAATGCACGGCGTGCGATCTCACGACGGGTGGGATCAAAGCAGGAAATGGTGACAGCTTCTGGCGTATCATCTACGATAATATCCACACCAGCAGCTTGTTCGAAAGCTCGAATGTTGCGCCCGTTGCGCCCAACGATCCTTCCTTTCATCTCTTCGTTGGGTAGAGAGACAGTGGATGAGGTGATCTGTGCTACCTGGTCAGATGCAACACGCTGAACCGCTTCCGTGATAATCTCACGGGCACGTTTATCACCCTCAGCACGCGCATCTGCTTCAATTTGACGATAGATGCGTGCCATATCCCCTCTGGCTTCTTTTTCAACTTCCTGCAGTAGTATTTCCTTCGCCTGTTCGGTAGTCACATGCGAGATCTGTTGCAGTTTTTCCATTTCTTGTTGGAATAATGTTTCGACTTCGTTCATCCTTTTATCAATGGAGCTTTGGCGTTTATTGAGGTTGTTTTCGCGCTGCTCGATCCTCTCGTAGCGCTGGTCAAGGCTTGCGCGCCGGCTCTGGATGCGATCCTCTTCACGAGATAATTCGGATCGCCTGCGGCTGATTTCCGCTTCAGCATCCTGTTTAATCTTCAAGGCTGCGTCACGAGCACGTAGTTCGATATCTCTGGCTGCTTCATGACTCTCCTGGATCACTTGTTCGCTTTTTTGCAGAATTTGTTTTGTTTTGGCTTTTGCAATAAAAAATCCTATTCCAACCGCCACAACTACTGCGCTGATCAATTCAATGATTAAGCGTAGATTTTGATTACCTTCCATCGTTCTTTACCTCTTTTTCTAATAAATTTGACGAATTCAATTCCTCCCACATTTCTTCCATAATCGGTTTGAAATCTTCATAATGAAAACCACGACGAACAAGAAATCCATATAACCTTTTCTTGAATGTTTGCTCGTCCAATCCTTTTAATTTCACACTGTACTTCATTGCCGCCTGGCGTGCAATCTCAACCTCATCCGGCAAATCCTTAAAGGCAGATTCGATCTGCTCTTCATTGAGTTTTTTCTGTTGTAATTCCATCCGTAATAATTTCCTCCCGCGTGGACGGAAGGTTATGCGGTTCTCCACCCAATCTGCAGCGAATTGTTGATCGTTCAGATATCCTTTATCAGTCAGTCGCGCGACAACTTGCTCGATCACCCCCTCATCACAACCATAACCCATTAACCTCGTTCGCATTTCATGTTCGCTTCTCGCGCGAAAGCTCAACAACCGCAATCCTCGTTGATAAGCTTCTTCGATGGAATCCTCTGTTTGAAGCTGTAGAATTTGAGCTTCATCCATCGCATCCCCTATTTTTAATCCAAGAGCTACAAACTTATGCAGCCCAAATGCAAACTCTTCATCGAGAAAAATGTTGACCCGATTAGGGTTTTTCTTCTGTTGTTCAATGTCAGTTATTACTCTTTGCATAATAAAACAACCTTAACACTTCAGGTTAAGGCTGACTGTAAGCTGCTACATAACTCCCTATGGAAGTGAGACTATTAAATCTTAATACTAAGTATAGGCAAAACGTTTCTCGTTCAGACTTAATAAACTCAGATGTACCAATTTTCCAGATACTCCCTTGGGAGTAGTTCCAATTCTTAATACAGCCTTAATCCGAATGATAGGACAAACCTGTCCCGAAAATATCCTAAAAAGTAACTAGTATTATACAATATTTTCACGATTAGCGAAAATTTCCCGCGCTTGGTTCAGAAAATTACTCTTCGAACGCATCAACACACAGTACAATTAGTTCATGGCAAAGAAATTCATCCAACAGACAGCATTGGCGTTCCAGCAAAATAAATCCTCTGTTCCCCTTATCCTGTTGTTATTCAGTATTTTGGCATTTGCTCCTCTCATCCCTTTTCTGGGTTTTTACTGGGACGGTTGGCCATATCTCTGGCAGTACCATGTTTTTGGTCCAGCAGGATACCCTGAATTTGTAGCCTCTGACCGCCCTTATTCCGCATTTCTCTTTATGATCATCACAAACCTATTTGGGACGAAGGCGATCTATTATCATATTTTCACGCTAGTATGCCGCTGGCTTTCCGGATGGGCATTCTGGTGGATTCTGGAGCAGCTCTGGCCCAAGAAACGCACCTTCAACATCTACGCAGCCATTCTTTTCATCTTATATCCGGGTTTTCTGCAGCAGCCCATTGCGCTGCCGTATGCGCATCATTTCAGCCACATGGCATTATTCCTTTTCTCTATGGGTGCTATGCTCGCATCCACGCGCGACAAGAAAAAATTTTCTTGGCTTACCATCCTGGCGCTCATCGCACAGTTGAGCATCTTTTCATTGGAATATTTCGCCTCGTTGGAATTCATTCGCCCCTTCTTGCTTTGGATCACTTTGCGAAACGAGAACGAGGATCGTAAGGGTCGTTTCAAACAAGTGTTGCGCTATTGGAGCCCCTATCTGATCATTCTAGTCATCTTTTACGTCTGGCGGGTTTTCTTCTTCTCTTTCCCAACCTATGAACCAAAGATGCTCAATGAACTCAACCAGGATTTTTCTTCTGGTTTTCTCAGTTTAGTTTCTCAAGCCTTGAAAGATATCCTCACGGTCACCTATGGAGCAGTGAAGGGGCTCTTCAATTTTCCCAAAGTGTCAGAAGTCGGTTATTTCAGCACCTATGGGTACTGGGGAATTATGGTGATAGCGTGTATTTTTTCAACATTTGTGCTCCGCCTGATCGAACCCCGTGAAAAGAATGTTGAAGAACATCAATCCACCAAAGACTACCTCGAACCACTCCTCATGGGTATTCTCGCGCTTATCTTTGCGGGAGCGATATTTTGGATCACAAAACTAACCGTGCGTATTGAATTTGCCTGGGACCGGCTCACCCTTGCTTATATGTTCGGTGTGGCGGTGTTGTTTGCCAGTCTTCTCTTCTTGCTATTTCACTACCCCAAGATCAGGATTGCATTGACAACCCTCTTCATCACGCTGACAGTTGGATTCCATTTTCTGAACGCCATGGATTATAAACATGATTGGGATACCTTCAAGGATTTCTTCTGGCAGCTGACCTGGCGCATCCCGGACCTGGAAGAAAACACCATTATCTTGACCACCGATTTCCCGCTTAAGTATTACAGCGACAATTCCCTGACCGCCCCTCTCAATTGGACTTATGATCCCGAATCGGATGATGAAACCCTTTCCTATGTTTTCTATTTTTCAGATGTGCGCCTGAAAGTAGGTCGGTTAAGTGCTCTCGAAAAAGATTTACCGGTACACCAATGGTATCGTTCTTTTTCTTTTGATGGAAATACGAGTGATACGGTTGTCATTCGCTATGACCCTCCTGGTTGCCTGCAGGTGTTGGATGAGAAATATGCAAACGCGGGCATCATTCCGAACCTCACACAACTGGAAGCGGATCAAATTCCCCTTTCCAATCTCGACCGCATCATTACCGATTCCGATGCGCAACACTATCCCCCCATTGACATCATAGGAGAAGAGATCGATCATGATTGGTGCTATTACTATGAGAAAGCAGATCTTGCCAGGCAGGTGGCAGATTGGGATGCCATTATTGCTCTCAAAAAACAGGCTGAACAGGCTGGGGTTGCACCACGCAACCCCAGCGAATGGCTCCCTTTCTTTGAAGCCTATATTCGAACGGAAAACTGGGAACAGGTGCGCAATATCATTCAAACCAGTCTGGCAGTGGAGGATAAGTACACGATGGGTATCCTCTTCACATGGGATCGCACCATCACCGAAAGTGGTGTTGTACCGGATGCCGCCACACTTGAAATGATCAACAGTTTACGAGATTGAGAAAGAAAGACATACTATAATTGAGGAGGGATTTGTATTATGAAAAAGAAATTACTTTACCAGATCTGGATACCCCTGATCATCTCGATGATTTTGATCGGATGGGCATTTTACTTTTTCATGCGTTCAATGAGTGGTGAACCCACTCTGCTTTCTCAATGGTCTGATATTTCTTTGATCTATTTACTGTTGCCCATCATCGGCTTCTCGCTCATATTGTTAGTGATCACCTTTGCCGCCATCTATTTTATCAACCATATTGGGATTAAAGCAAAAACAGGTTTGCAAACAACACAAAAAATTACGGGACAATTAAAAGAAAAGACATCACGCTCTGGTATAAAAATTATTCATTTCTTTTCCGGTCCTGCAGCATGGTTAAAAACTTTTCAGGGAGTAAATAAAGATGAGTGATAAAAAAAATACAACCGTTTACATCATTGGGAGTTTAGCTGGCGCCCTGCTTGGTGTGGGGGTCGCGCATGCTCTGGTAAAATCATCCGATGAGAGTGAAACACCTCTGCAAATTTCACCGCAAAAAGGGATGCAGATAGGTATTAACACCATAGGATTCGTTCGGAAACTATTAGACCTGCTACAACAGAAATAACAAAAAAGTCAGTCAAAAAGTGCCGCCATGCCACAATCAGAGATCACCACAATTATTTGTGGGTTAATTCAACGTGAGACTATCATCAATCGCAATGATCAGGTGAGCATTGATCGTCCGGGAGGGCACGCTTTATATGCAGCCAGTGGCTATGCGCTGTTTGACAATCCCGTCGGTATCGTTGCCAAAGTTAACGATAAATTCCTTGAAAAATATGGAAAGGAACTCACCCAAAATGGGTTTGATTTGAAAGGAGTAACTCCGTCCACCCGCCCAATTAACGCGATGCAATATTATCGGATCAATGCTCCCGATCAATGGGAAACTTCTAACATAAAACGTCATTTTTATGAATTGGGTCTTGAAGTTCCAAAATTCCTGCTGCAGCAAGATATCCATACAAAATATGATTCCTCAACCATTAAAGCAGAGGATATTCCGCTGCTCAGTTCAGATTTTCCACCAGAGTACCGGAGTGCTCAAGCTGTTCTGCTCACACCCATGTCCTTTATCTCTCATAACGCAAGCATTCCTTTCTTGAAGAAAAGCGGCGTTAGTACATTAATGATTCGATCCTCTCCATCGTATATGACTCCACCTAAATTACCCACCATCGCTTCTTTATTAAAAGGGATAGATTTCTTTTTTACAACTGAACAGGAAATTCGTACGCTATTTAAATCGCGCTTTGACAGATATGAAGAAATGCTTTCAGCTTTAAAGGGTTTTGGTGAACAGTACTGCATTATTAAATGCCAGAAGTCTGGATATATGATACTCCAGGCTGATTCAACCCAGATTTGCGTGGTTCCTGATTACGCTGTCTTTGTGATAGATCCCATTGGTGATTTCGATTGTTTCTGTGGTGTCTTTGCAGCCAATTATGCCAAGAACCAGCTTCCTGTGAAAGAATGTGCTCTTAAAGCCAGCGCTGCCGCCTCTATCTGCAGAGAAGGAAGTGGCATTGACTATATCTTACAAAGCCTCCCTGCTCTTATAAGGATGAGAGCACAAACTTTGTATCGTCAGCTTACCTGGTGTTCGCTCTCTTCTTTAGCAAATTAAATCTATCTTTCCACCATGTAACAAAAACTGCCCATCTTATTTTCCGGAAAGAAGATCGTACCTCCTGCGTATTGATCTCCTTTGCTCCATACACTTCATCCTGAAATGCATTCAAGACGGTTTGAATTTCCTGTGCAGCTGTGGGGACAAATTGCTGCAGCTGTGCTGATTCTTCCATGATCGTCATTTGTCGAGCATCTCGTTTGATAAACCAATGCAAACTCACGTCAATTTGGTGGATGTTTTTTTGCAGGTAGGTTAACTTCCGATGAGCAGACCAATCCATTAACCAGTTGGGAGCTTTTCTTCCTCGTTTCTCAATGTGGACAATTACATACTCCTGGATAGGAATTTGTGCACCTTGATAGCGGACATGACCAAAGAAAAGAAAACTCACAACGATACCAATCACAATCCACGTTATCACGGTTAAATACCATTGGTTAGGAAGTTCCTCAACGGAAATATCATCTAAGAAGGAATCCTGTGAAGATAACCGCCTTTCGATGGCATCAAATCGAGAAAAGTCGCCGGTTTCGATATCGCCCTGCGATAATTGTCTATTTCCCTGGTTGAAATCCCCATTTCTCCCATCCACAGTATCCATTGTTTCATCGTGCTCGTGTTGGAAGGTTACGGCGGGTTGTGCTGATGTAGGTTCAAAGATCACCCAACCGAAATCCGGAAAATAAACCTCTGCCCAAGCATGGCTATCTTTACTGCGGATTTCAAATACTTTCCCCTTTTCAATCACTACCCCTTGAGCATATCCCACACCCAAACGTGCTGGAATGCCGATGGAGCGTAACATCAGCACTTCTGCAGAAGCATAGAAATTACAAAATCCACTTTTTTCTTCGAACAGGAACCAGAACACCGGGTCCAGCGTGGCGGGGATATCATCTACCTCAAAACTATAACGGTATGTTTTTCGTAAGTAGTCCGTGATCGCAAGCGCTTTCGCAAAATCTGTATCCAATCCCTCGGTGATCGCTTCGGATAATTTTGTGATCCGTGGCGAGAAATCATCAGGCAACTGTAAATAGATTCTTTTAATGCGCGCCGGGTAAGCCTTCCCTGCAGTTTGCAGTTTTTCATAAGTGCGCGTTGGAAAGAAAGTCGTAAATTGATAGGAATCTTTCTCTCCTAAAGGCAACAGCGGTCTCCATGCGATTACTTCAGCTTCCTCGCTGTCAGGGAATACATCCATAGTTCGGGTTGGTTGATCAATGGACATAACGCTTCCACTGGTATAAAAATAACTTAGATCAGTATTTGCCACCACGATAAAAGTTCCGGGTATTTGTTCTGTGCCATTTTTTGCATATACAGGAGTATTTTTCTCAAACGTTCGTTCTTCCAACTCAGTAGAAGTCCACATGCCATCGTTATAGCTGCTATAACTGCGCGCCTTCCAATAATAGTTGCCTTTATTGAAATCCGCATCAGGTGCAATGGCTGTGAAAATGACGTCTTCACTCAAAGGTTGAGATGAACCTAGCGGAAGAGTATCACCGAAAACGCTTTCTTTTTTAATGGGTTGGCTGGTCAGTGATGAAAACAGATCTGAAAAAAAGTCACCACTATCTTCAAGGGTTTGTACGAAAGCCTTCTGTTGTTTTGTGCCTGTGGTAGCCAGGTCAATTACAAAGGGCGTACTCCAAGCGATTATCACGATAACTGCAGAAATGATCGAGGAGGTAGTCATAAAAACTCTACCAGCATCCTGATCCTCATACGCTTCTGCTGATTTCCATCGCTGGTGAGTTTTCAAGTAATATTGATGTCCCAGTAGAAAGACGAGTAAAAAGAAAAATACGCCACTCAACAGATCATTACGGTATACACTGGGTTGGAAAAATTGGGTACAGATCATAGCAACTGCCAGGAAAAGCGCCGGTAACCAGATATCTCCTTTGCGAATAAGCGCCATGCCAGCCCACAATGCCATCCCCCAGAATAACACCCCCATTCCTGTTATAAAAAGGATGTTATCGGTTACCGGTAATCCTTTCAACAGATCGGTCATTGCTTCCAGAATCCGTGTATGAAACACAAACCAATTTTCGTCCCACAGCTCACCTTGCGAAGTACCGTTGACCAGAAAAGAAAACAGGATTACCAGACTGTAAAGTACCAGCAGAACCAGAAGCTGGGCTTTGTTGAAGGCAGTGATCCCTAAAGTCATGCCGAGAATCACCCCGATGACAGCCAGGGCTGTAATTAGATTTAAATTTTCTGTCCAGTGGGTTGATTCAAGAGAATATGCTGAAAGAAACACCAACACGACCAGACAGAGTATTGAAACCAGATCAAACCCGCTTACGCGGTATTTCCTAAACATATATCTTTACATTATACTTAAACAAACAAGTTGCCATCGGTCAGATGGCTTAATCAAGAATTGCATGAAGGGAGAAATCGATGGGAAAAACATCAAAGTTCGTCGCAGGTGCATTTTTCGGCGCGCTTACCGGTGGAGTACTGGGAATCCTCTTTGCCCCCAAAAGTGGTGCGGAATTACGCCAGGAACTGCAGGAGAAAGCCAATGAGATTGTCACTGAAGTAAAAAAGGCTGCTGAAGAAGCTCAACATGAGATGGAAAAGGAAGTCACCACCCCGCAGGAGTAGAGAACCACTTCACTTATCCGAATCTGGTACAAAAGAAAGAGAATAATCACTCTGTGTGATAGTATAGCGTGTTGTTCCACTCACAATGAGGTAAGTTTCAGTATCTTCATCTGGATTCCCATAGATATCCAGAACATCATCTCCAGAAATCTTGTATTTGGATATTTGAATCTCGGAATCTGTACGAGTGATAAACGAGATGGCGTATGTTTGGGGGAGGGAATTCGAAATTCTCACAAAACCATCTCCGATCCAACCTCCACTTGAATCTTCCAGGTCGGTATCGTACCCGATGGCATTAATTTTGATATCATCGATTAAAAATCCCTCACCGTTAAGAGCAGTGTCGGTAAGATATTCAAATTGAAGAGTAACTTCCTCTCCTGCTAATTGTGAAAGGTCTACTTCTTCCAACATCCAACCTGCGCTGATGCCATTATATCCACAACCATGATTTGAACCGGTGATGTTTTCCTCCGTACATCCAGGTGGATTCAAAACCTCCCACTCATCATCCACCCCTTTCGCCAATAAATAGACATAATCCCAATCTTTCTCCAGGTCATACCAGGTGTAATACGAAAGCGTGATGGGAGCATTGATTTCTCGGAAATCAAACGTCTGGGTAAGTGTCATGGCACTCTGATCACCTTTGTTTGACCAAAAATAAAAATTACCGGAATGGGGTTCCACCGGGACAATCGCTACAGTGGGCTGCCCTTTGAATTGCACGTGAAAAGGTTCGCCACATAGTATCTGATAGTAATCCACACCAAATTGGCGTACAGAAGAAATACGCTCCTCTGCAGAACAATCACTGATCGGATTCACCCAAAATTCAAGCTCTTCCGGCATATTTTGATAACCATATTGTCCTTGTTCTATTGTGCTATTCTGGATTAAATTTGCAATAGTCCAATCCTGAAAGACATCATCTCCATTGAGAGAAATTGCTTTGCCATCTTCATTAACTGTTTCTGCCAACACAGCATCAATGGATGGGAATCCATTCAATGGGTTAGATACCAATGCTCGTGAAAATTCCTCTCCGAATCTATCATATAAATAGGTCATGAAAAGAAAAGAAGCCCCATAATGCGGTAACGTACTCTCCACTTCATCTCGTGGCCAAAAATTCAATTGGATATCAGGATTGCCTGCATACAGTTTATCCGATCCTCCTGGATCATACCCATTTAACAAACTTGCTAATTCAGAGAAACCTTCATTGATCCAGGAAGATTCATTCTTATCCAGGTTGCGGTGGATCATATGTTGAAATTCGTGGGCTAATACACCATAGGTGTATTCCTCGTCAAGGCGGGTGTATAGGGATGAAAGCATGAAGATTTCTGCTTCATTGGAATAAGGTTCGATCTCTCGTGGGTTTATATCTGCCGATGAAAAATATCCGGATGCCAATCCCATCTCACTGGTGTAAAGAATGGATAGATGTTCATCACCATCAATCCCGGGTGAATTCTCATTTCCAAAAAATGCTCTGTTCAATGGGTAGATCTGGTTTTCGAAGGTCTCACTTAACCGCGCAACATCCGTTTGCTCATAGTTGATACCTTGTTGAACCCAGAAATAAAGATGAGGAGTAATGTAAACAAGATTTGCTTTGACGGTCTTGTACACGTTAGTATTCACATCCAGGACATAAAAATCTCGTGAATCACCGACCGTATAATCTACTCTTTCATGTGCCGCTGCATCACGCTCCACTTCAATATGTCTGTAGCGGGATGCTACTTCATAATCATCATTTATAGGCACATTCGTTTTTGCAAGGATGGACAAGTTGGTGGATGGGTTGGGATCGTGGTTAATTGATCCCTTGCAGCTCATCAGCATGAGAAGCCCTACCAGCATGATGATATTGGGTATTTTATTAGCCATTAGATATGGCTTTCTTTTTTAGCTGTTTCGTCTGCAAAATCAGCAGAAGCCAATCCCAGACCGACCCATAAATAAGGCATTGCAAAGGAATCAATGCTGAAACCCTCCGCAATAAGGGCACACAGCATAAAAATACCTGCGGTTGCATACACACTTACTAGTTTCTTTTGAGAATTTGCTTTTTTCCCGAATTTGACCACCATGCTATACAACCACCCACAGAAAAAAGAAAAACCCACCATACCGGTTTCCGCCAGCAGCCGTACCCATAGGCTTTTCACATTCATTAAATTGGATGAACGATAAACCAGTTGCCTCACTTCGATTAGATTCCAGCCATAGGGAGTGATCGCCTTTGGAAAGTAGTACCCTGCATTTCCCAACCCAACACCCAGTATCGGATGTTCTGTAAAAGTGTTCCAACCAGCCAGCCAATAAACCACACGTTCACCAAAACTCAATTCATTGAAATAACTGAGTAGAGGATTATCATTCCCAAAAGAGAAACTAAAAAGATTCTCCATACGTGGATCTACTTTCGAGAATATCCATAATCCCAATACAAGGAGAATCATATAGGCAATGATGAATAGCACGGAAACAATCACCTTCAACCTTTTCTTCCTCTCACCCGAGATTTCTTCTTCCTGTTTCCTGCTTAGATGAGCCAGCGTTTTTTCAACAAGATACGTATGCAATTTGATGAGAAAAAAGGTGAACATTAATATGAATGCCAGCAGTCCAACCCGCGAGAGCGTAAGCAGCAAAGCGCCAATTCCTGCCATTAAAAGAAAATTTTCAAGGGTTAAAAATCCCAGCTTTTTGTTATGCGCAGTAAAACCTTTGATGGTAGCCGAAAGCCAAATTGGTAGATATACCATATTCAATTGATGCGCAAACCATGAAGGCTCTAATGCCAATCCAGTTACGCGTTGACGGTATAGCACTCGTTTCGAGACAAATCCTTGTAAATCAAACATCCACTGCGGATATCTGCCAAACCCTTGCCATGCTACTGCCTGCATACCCGCCCACAGCAGCATAAACAGACCACTCCAGTTGATGATCTTTAAGGTCAATTTGGCTTGTTTTTCGTCCTTCATATAGGAAGATGAGACCAGATAAAAGCACACGCCAATCACCAGTGTGATCACTGCTTCAACCGTACTGTTTATATTGTCAATTCCTTTGTACGCCGGAATAACCTGAAAATAACTTAACAACGTCGCTATAACAGCCACCATCCCAAATAGGAAAAGCGGTATACTCGATCCGACTAATTTTCCCCCTTGGAGTAAATATGGGAAAAGCCATATTACTACCATGAAGAATACCACCAGAATAGCTGGGGAAGCCACCGCATCAGATCCGAACAATCGTGCCAGTAGCTGCACGCTGGTCAACGGTAAGGACGCGATCAGTACCACCCATAATATTTGGGTGATCGTTGGAAGAGCTTTTTTGCACCAGGTCACAAAACGCATTTACAGATTCTCTCTACCCGGGGTTAAGGCAGCCATGATTAAACCCAGGAACGCACCGGCAATTACAAATACCCCACGAGTTCCCTGCACGGCAGCGGTATTTAATGGAGCATTCTCTGCTAGGAAGAACTCGAGCGCCGGCATTAGTCCATAGCTCATTTGTTGTTGAGCCCGAATTTCGCCGGCAGTGGATTGGACTTCTTCGAGAATATAACTAAAATCGTACTGTTCACAGGCATTTTCAGTGATCCCATCATCTACCTGTCTTTGCATACAAAATTCCAGAGAATCCAGATATTGTTGTAGGTGTGCAGCAATGATTGCATGTTCCATTCCATCATCCAGGGTTTCTACAGCGATCTGTGCCCATAAATTTGCCAGATCGGCAGCTCGTTGTGGGTCTGAATCACGTACCCGGAGAAACCAGCGAAAATCTTCACGCTCCAGGGTGAACATTTCAGCGATACTGTTTCTATCAATTTCATAACCAGCTTGGTGTGCCCGTAGAACAACCAGCTCTTTCACTGCGTCCGAATCGATCACACTCCCCAATCCACGCATTGCCTGGTCTTCCTGAATGTCTGATAAAGCGCCAGTTCTCGTATAATCAATGGTTACAGCGATCGCAGCCCTGGTTTCAAATAGTGGGGAGCGAAATGTACTGATCAGCATTCCACATAATCCTCCAATGATCATAAAGATCACAATTCTTTTCCACCCTCTGATCACTGCTTTGAAATAGTCCTTCAAAACAAAACTATCTTCCGATTTCATCCCGTTCCTCTTTGTAAATTTCACCATTGTAGTGAGGTTCATTCCTCGACAAAATTAATAATGATCAGGTTCTGATCACACTGGGCAGAAGTATTAAAAAACACCTGCTCACTCAACATAGTACCGTTCAGGTCTAGGATCTGTATGGAAAAAATACCGCTGGTTGTCACCGGTTTTGAACTAAGAAAAGCTTCAAACCCTGCTTTGCCATAACTATCCCCAGCCGATGTGCCGGTCAGAGTAACAACTTCATAAGGTTGATTATCGATCAATCCCCGTATCCAAACGACCAGGTTTGCAACAGGTTCACCCTCTTTGCTGAAAACCTGCCCTCCTACCCCCATCCAGCCACAACCACTATCGGGATGTACAAAATTTTGAAGATATAGCGGTGTTTCAGATTGTAATTTGTATGGTAAGGGCATTGGTGAAATTGTTGCTGTAGGGATTGATGTTTCGGTAGGTTTCAGCGTTGCAGTTTGAGTTGCCGATGGTGTAATGGAAGTGGTTGCTGTTGCTGCTACGGTTCTGATCGATTCGGTAGAAGTTGCTTGAGGTGTACTGGTTGGCATTGGTTCAAAGACAATACACGCAGAAAAGAGACTAGCCAGTATCAACATACAAAACATAGTTCGTTTCATCATCTGCTCCTCATATCGATTCCTTGGTTGTGTACAAACCCAAACTCCGGATATGATCATACACCGCCGCTGGTAAATAATATCGGAAAGGCTTTTTTTGGAACGCCAGTGCTCTGATCTTATTAGAAGAAATTTCCAACAAAGGGGCTTCAATAAATTCCACTTTTTTCTCAATGCCAGGCAATTCTTCGCTCAAACTAGAAAGATCAAATTTTTCTCCAGGTCGGTGCATTACACCAACCCCCGAACATTCCTTTAAAAATTCCTTAGGTTCATGCCAGTTTGGTAGATCATGCAGAGAATCACCACCCATGATAAAAATCAAATCATCGCTGGGATATCTCACGTGAAGAAGGCGCATCGTATCTAAAACGTAATGGGGACCAGGACGATCGATATCTACCCGGGATAATGCAAACATCGGATCAGAATCAATCGCACTGCGTACCATCTCGATTCTTTGTGCAATGGGGGTGCTCACTTTCCCCAGCTTATGGGGTGGATTGGGTGCAATGACCCATAATACTTTATCCAGATCAAGCTGATCGTACGCTTCCATCGCCAGGATGAGATGCCCTACATGCGGAGGATCAAAAGTGCCACCAAAAATACCAAGTCGCATTCTGTTTTCTACCTCTATTCATAATCATCGAACTGCTCGGACCATTCCAATTCGTAACTGCCAATCTGAACTACATCACCCTCATCAACTCCAATCTCACGCAACGCATCCGTGATCCCTAAAGCCTGCAGGATGCGCTGAAAACGGCGTATTGACTCAAAATTATCCCAGTAAGTCATTTCCGCAGCGCGTTCAATTGCGACCCCTTTAATCATATATCCTTCCGGCGTTTGTTCAACCGTATAAGCTTTCTCATCCACCTCAGCCCGATATACCGGCATCTCTAACACGCTAGTTTTCTCGGGGATGCTTTCCACCAGATGGTACGCTTGCCAGAGAATTTCTTTCAAATTCTGGTGGGTTACGGTTGAACAGGAAAACAATTCAAGCTTCATTTTTTTGAATTGTTTTTTCAATTCTTTATATTTGCCATCCATTCCTGGCATATCCATTTTATTGAGAACCACGATCTGTGGTTTTTCTCCCAATTTCGGATCAAAAAGCGATAGTTCGGTATTGATCTGTGAAAAATCTGCCATCGCATCCGTAGACGATCCATCCAGAACATGGATGAGAACCTTGGTACGCTGAATATGTTTTAGAAAAGTATCTCCCAATCCTACCCCACTATGAGCGCCTTCGATCAATCCGGGGATATCCGCCAGAACCAGGGAAACATCGTCTGACAATATCGCAACCCCCAGATTGGGGACCAGTGTGGTGAAAGGATAATCTGCTATTTTGGGTTTTGCATTGGTCACTGCCGCCAGCATGCTGGATTTGCCCGCATTGGGCATTCCGATGATCCCTATATCGGCAATCAGCTTCAGCTCCAGATGCAATTCCAACTCTGTTCCCGGTTCCCCGCGTTCTGCCATACGGGGTGCCTGGTGGCGTGAATTTGCAAAGCGGGCGTTACCTCTGCCGCCTCTACCCCCACTGCAAAGCACAACCTGTTGTCCTTCACCGGTAAGATCTGCCAGAACCCGCTCAGTCTCTCTTTCGTAGATAATGGTACCCGGGGGCACATCAATAATGAGCGATTCACCTGATTTTCCGGTCTGGTTTTTGGGTCCACCTTTTTTCCCATTTTCAGCGAAATATAATCGGTTATGCTGGAAGGTATAGAGAGTATTTAGATGGGGATTAACAGAAAAAATGATATCTCCACCGCGTCCACCGTCTCCCCCATCCGGTCCGCCGCGATTGACGAATTTTTCCTTACGAAAGTGTACCATTCCGTCACCACCCTTCCCGGATAGTACCTGTATCTCAGCTTCATCAACAAACATGCTGTTATTATAATCAAAAAGAGGAGGTCACCTACAAATGACCTCCTCCAATGGGGGTTTCCTTTTATTTGAATTTTTTCTTCAGAATATCTTCCAGGGTAGGAACGCCGATTTCTTGCAGTTCATAACGAACTCGCTGCATCGGTTTATTGACCTTAATGATCCTGGTCAGGTCAATTGGTGTGGCAGATATGACCATATCCACATCAGAGGCATTGATGGTTTTCTCCAGGTCTTTGACCATTTCTTTGCCATACCCCATTGCCGGGAGGATGGTGCCGGTATCTGGATATTTTTTATAGGTAGCCAAAATAGATCCGACTGCGAAAGGTCGTGGATCCACAATTTCTTTGGCGCCAAACCGCCTGGCAGCAACCCAGCCAGCCCCATAAGCCATACCACCGTGTGTCAACGTTGGACCGTCTTCAATCACCAGCACACGCTTGCCTTTAATTCCATCCGGGTCATTTACAAATAATGGCGATGCAGCTTCGATGATGATCGCCTCCGGATTGATCGACCGTAAATTTTCGCGAACCGTGATGATATTTTCAGGATTAGCGGTGTCGACCTTGTTGATCACAAAGACATCTGCCAGATACAGGTTAGTTTCACCGGGATAGTATTTCAATTCATGCCCTGGACGATGCGGGTCAGCGACGACGATCGCCAGGTCTGGTTTGTAAAAGGAAATATCATTATTGCCGCCATCCCACAGAATGACATCTACTTCCTTTTCAGCTTCACGCAGAATTGCAATACTATCCCGGTGAAACTAACCTGTATCTGGCAGATGTCTTTGTGATCAACAAGGTCGACAC
>DMDF01000035.1 GCA_003446605.1 Anaerolineaceae bacterium | reverse complement strand
AGTGGATGTACAGATCATTGCCGCTTCAAATCGCAACCTGAAAGAGATGATAAAAGAAGGAGCGTTCAGGGAAGATCTGTATTACCGCCTGAAAGTTGTAGATTTAGATCTTCCTCCGCTACGGGAGAGGAAGAATGATATCCCCGAATTTGTAGGATTTTTTATCAAAGAACTCAACCCACGCTTGGGTTTAAACGTGATTGATGTTACACAGCCAGCGATGGAAGTGTTGAAAAATTATTCCTGGCCGGGTAATATACGTGAGCTACGCAACACCCTTGAACGCGCCATGTTGTTTTGTGATGGAGAAAAGATCGATATTCCCGATTTACCCCTTGATATGGTCAACAAAATGGCATAATACTTGCAATAGTATCTCTAAAAGGAGATGCAATGTTCACATTAAATTCAATGGATTTCACCTTAACATTAGCGGTAATTTTACTGGTCATGGGATTGATCACTTTTCTGGTAGGCATCTTCATTCTGGCTTTCAAAGTGAAAAGCGATGAATTCAAGACAATCACTGAGCAATCCGCAAAAATCATGGAAAAAGGGGTTGTTGAGAATATTTCCGGGTTAATGGAAAACACTTCTTCATTGTTGCAAACAATCAACCAGATGGTAAAGACGAAAGCCGGTGTGGGTGTCTTTTTGATCTTGATAACCTTTGTCCTGTTTGGCGTGGCGTATTATTTGATCTCCACCTTGTAGAAAGGAAACCATGATACCTGCGGAATTCCTCAAACTCATTGAGAAATCTTTCAATGAGGAAGATAAACAGGTACTTGTTGCTAGCCTTCATCAAGATAGCAGGATCTACCACGCACTAGAAAAAATACCTGATCTTGATGAGCTGCAAAAAGAACGGTTCACCAAAATAGAAAATTGGGCTCCGCTCTATTTTGCTTTAATTTTAAAAGACAAAAAATATTGGAAAACTGATCTATCTTCCTTACGTGTGAACGATTTATTTGCTATGGGAGATGAAATATCAATGGATCAGCTGGAAGCAACGAACTTTTACGCTAATGATGTGCTCGATCTTGTAACAGCAGCTTCCTTTGCAATTAATTTATTCTTTACAGCGAAAAAAAGAACGTGGCAAGAAGTAAATAAGTACTTCTTTCACGATTTTGATTTTAATCGCAATGCGGGATTAATAGCTGCCTGTTTGTTGGGATTATTCTCTTCACCAGATGATTTTGTTTCGAGTTTGCTGGATGAAGATGCTGGTATTGAAACCAGGAAAATGGTTTGCTATGCGTTGTTCTGCAATGTACAACCTGAAGAATTATTGCATAAGCGACTGCGGACGATATTAACTGGGTTGGATGAAGAATCAAGAATTGAACTGCTGCAATTTTTCTTCCAAATAGGGAGGGGAGAAACAGCACGTGCGTTAATTCCAGGCGAAATTTTTGAAGAAGTCAGGGAAGCAAAGGAAAAAAACAGTCTGACCTTAAGAAATGAACTGGATATTCTTCAAAGAAGAAATTATGAAGCTGATCTTCACCATATCATGGGTGATAAAAAAGCATCTGCTGAAAATCTGGAGCTTATGCTGCAAACTTGTAAGATAATCGAGCTGGAAGTTCTTGAAAAGATCCAACAGTTAACAATAGAAGAAAAACCTCAGGACAAGATTGTGGAACCTACAGTGATACCCATCAAACAATCTTATGATTGGAAAAAGGTGCCCCAATTCAAGTCAACGGCTGCATTAGAACAACCAGCTTATGACGACTTGGAGAGAGATATTACATATTTAGAAGAGTCAATGGTTGAATTTCCATCTGATGCAACTAGTCACATAGTTGCAGCTGATTTTTATTCTGAGCTCGGGGATTTTTCAAGATCCATCAATCATCTGCGATTAGCTCATATTCTGGATCCTAAAAATGATGCGATCCTTGTGAGGCTTATCAATCTATATAAAGCGAATAACCAATGGCAGGAAGTTTCAGATTTATCAAGAGCAATCTCAAGAGAAGATGAGACCATACCAAATTTGGAAACATTCTTTCAGGAATTACATCTTTCATTGAAAAATGGCGAAAAAGAAATCTCTCGACAAAAGCTCGCTGGTTTTTTATTAGAAGCGCAGATAAATTCAGCAGAGGACTTGCAAAAAATTGCGGTCTTGTTTACTGAAATGGATGATTCCGAAAATGCGATCCAATATTATGAACGATCTATCAGTGCGGGTTGTACTGATTTCCATGCTTGGATTGATTTATATGGTTGTTTGAAAAAACAACAACAGGATGAAAAAGCAAAAGAGATTCTCAATGAAGCAATAGATTTTTTCAAAGAGAGAAAAGGGTTTTATGCTACTTTGACGAATGGTTTGTTGAAAGCTGGTGAAGAAGATCAAGGGCTGGCGTACCTCGAAAAAATAAAAATTGATGAAAGCGAACCAGCTGTTCTCGCCGGGATTATTAAGTACCTGCAAGAGCACAAACATTATCAATATGCCTATGAGATGGCAATAAATGCGGAACAGCGATATCCGCTCAGTGCAACGCTTGGTGTGGAAGTTGCTCATGTATTAATGGAAAATAATGAGAGTAAGCATGCGCAAAAAAATCTGAAATGGATTCAAAATGAAAAGCAGGACGACATATATTTCTTGCTACTTCAAATCCTCTCAAATTTCAGTAGCTCTTTTTCCAGATTCCCCTTGGATACCAAATTACCTGATGATGCTGAACTTCTACATGGAAAAATACAGCTTTTACCACAAGATTCCCTCTGGAGGGATTTGATCAATGCGGAGATGCATCTCCTTAAAAATGAAAATGTGCAGGCAGTAGAAGCGTATAAAGAATTGATCCTTAATAATTCAATGGGGAAAAATCGCCCCGAACTTTGGCGAGCACAGGTGGGGTTGTCGAAGGCTTTAATGAGGACGGGTCAACTTGAAACCGCGGTGACACTGCTCAGGGAAGCATTACGGGAGAAAAATGATAGCTTAGCCCTTTATGAGTTACTGATCAATGTTTATCAGGATAAGAATCTTATCGATGAAGCAGTAGAAACAGCGCGGGAAGGATACATCACTTGCAGAAAAGATGTAAATATTATCCACTGGTATATTGACCAATTAACCAAACTGGGAAAAATGGATGAAATACGCACCTACTTTGACGAAGAGCAAAAATATTTGCAGTCTTCACCATCTTTTCTGAAAGAAAAATTGTTATTTGAAAATAAGTATGGATCTGTTTCTCAAACTAAGCGAATGCTTGATGATTTACTATCTCTTGATAATTTATCCGTACAGGATCTGCTTCAAATAATTGAGATTTCAGAACAGGTCAAATACTCTGAAATCAGTATTAAAAGCATTCACAAACTCAAGAAAACCTCTTTGCCAGAAACAGAGCAGAAATTTATCGAAGTATGTATCCTCTGGAATAAAGGAGATCACAGGACTGCCAGACAGTACATAGAAGACCTACCCACATCGCAAAACTGGGATGGAATAACTAACTCTATAAAATATATGGTGGATTATACAGAAAATGATTATCTACCATCGCTTTCTGAAATTAACCAGGTGCTTGTAGATTCAAAGGATACACAACTTTACCTGGATATGTTATCCGGCACAATTCAAAATATCCTTCCACCGGGTTGGAAAGCTGCGATACGTTCGACTCAAATCTGGGTGGAAATGGCTATCCAGAACATCATCTATGGTCAATTCAATGAAAATGAAATCGAACAACAATTGGAGATATTGGAGCGATATGCCGACGATGCGACCAGTCGAAGTGTATTGGCGGTCTGTGATTGGTTGATTCATGGAAATTCTGAGCGTATTGACTGGATGGAAATTCTGGGTTTGGTGGATCGGATAGAACAATTTGAACAAAAGGCATCCCTTGAAGGTATTATCCTATGCATCTTGATGCAGGATGGTAACGAGATTGCGGTTGTTGATAAATTGAACCAGGTAGAACAACCATTTTATAGTAATAAAATGCTCCTGCTGGTAAAAGCACGAATCTTGCAGAAGAATGGAAGCACAACTGAAGCGCAAGTTTACTACCATCAAGCAGTGGAACTGGAAAATGAAAATCAAGGGCAGCAGACTGCCGAAGGAAACGTTCTTGAGCAATTAACAGAATTTCCATTTTGGAAAGCTGAATGTGCTTATGAACTTGGTCTCTGGCAGAGTGCTTCAACTGAATACTTTGCTTGCTTACCTCGTATTCAGAAAATGAGGTATGTGTCAAATTGGAGTCTGAAACGTATTTTGGAATTAGCTTGGAAGGAATGGAGCTTTCGGAAAATTGGAATTATACAAAATTTACCGGATATTCTGAACACCAAAGAACTCCAACAGATTAGACCGTATTTGGATAATCTAGAGCAGAATGAAAAAACTGGATTCGAGAAAATAGTATCTTACCTTCAAGGTGAAGAAGTTTATTTCACGGAAAACGAAAGCGGGGGGGATTTTACATCTCGTTTTTCAGCATTTATAAAAACTATCCAGGAAAATGATCTGGAAGCGATGATGGAACTGGTAAGTTCAGATTCCTATCGATACGATTTGGCGCTGAGTGCAATTACTCTTGTCCCTCCCGAAAAAACTGCTGATCTATTACCTGTGATTCAAAATGGGATCTTTCATGAAAAGAACAATGCCTATTTGTATGTGGGATTGGCGAGGATATTACAGATACAGGATGAGCCACGCTTGGCAATTGATGCGCTCGAATCAGCCCTGGATTCTTTGCAGGATGAACCGATCCTTCAAACACAGCTCGCATCTCTGTATGAGGAAGAAGGAGAAATAAAGAAAGCGGTCGTGCATTCTGAACAAGCTATCAGGATTGATCCACATAATGTTGAAATCATAAAAACCCATCTCCTAAACCTCATTACGATCAAAGATTATAGAACAGCCATTGAACAGTTCGAGATGAATAAAGCTGTATTTAATCAAGATGAAATGGTCACTCGTAAAATGGTGGATGTATATTATCAAAATGAGCAATACCGAAAAGCTCTTGATATGATGAAGATAGTTGGAAAAGATCCCCAGAAAGATATCGAGCTTATTCTCATCCAGGCTAAGATAGCCCGGAAGGTAGGTAGTATCCCCAAAGCTATACAACTAATCCGTATTGCCTACGAGCTTGATCCAAAGTCACCTGAGGTGATTATTGAACTTGCGAAAATAAAAACACTCCAGGAAAATGAGGAATTCGGTTTGGAAATCGTTGAGAAAGCTCTCGAATCAAATATTCAAAGCGACGACCTGATTTTGGAAAAAGTGGCATACCTGGAAAAAGTGCGTAGCGAGAAACGAGCGGTGGATTTTCTGGAAGCATATTTGGAAAAAGTCGAGAGCCCTGCGTACACGATATTAAATCGCTATGGGCAACTCCAAAAAGACAGAAATGAATCTGAAAAAGCATTGATTGCATTCGAACGATCTTTGCAGAAAAATGATATGCAGCCTGATATCCATGAGCAGGTGGGAGAACTGTATGTCAGGAATGGAAGTCTTGACCTTGCGGTGGATCATTTCGATAAAGCCGTAAAACAGGATCCTTCACAAATGCGTGCATATTTACAGTTGGCAGACGTATTTCTTAAAAGACGAGAAGAGAAAAGAGCTGAAAAAATACTTGTGAATGCAATGCAAAATTGTGAGGAACATTATTTAATATATGAAAAAGTTGCTCAAGTATATAATCAATTAGGTGACGTGGATCAATCTGAACAGTTCCTGCGAAAAGCCGCAGAGAAAAATCCAGGTGATGAAAAACTCAGGGAAAAACTTGGAATTTTGATTGCCAATCGGATTTTTGAAAAAAAGTAAGGAAGACACCAATTGATGAAAATTACCAGAAATGATTTGTTGAAATGGGAAAAGACAGCTGTTTCTTCGGAAGAAGTAGCTGCATTTCTCAATTGCCTGAAAGAATGGATAACAGTCTATCCTGGTGACCTGGAGATCAGGTATTTATACGCAAAAACATTAATATCGAAACAATCCATACCAGAAGGTATTTCTGAATTACAGACCATCATTACGATACACCCGGAATACAAAAATGCATACAACTTGCTGTATAAGTATTGTGATGAAGAAGAAAAGCGTAGAGAGTACTATGACTATCTGAATTTCTATAACATTTCAGATAGTCGGGAAGAACTTGGTTCCTGGTCCGGGCGTTTAAAAGAGGTTGACCAGGCGCTCAAACAAAATAATGCTACGAAAGCGGAGTCGGAATTATTCAGCTTGCTTCAGGAATACCCCGATAATGTATTGATCGCGATTTACCACACTCGTTTTGTTATGCAGAGCACTGATGATTATTCCATCTTGCAGATAGCACGGCGCTATAGTGAAAAATGGAATTCCTGTGTTTTTTTCAACCTGGTATATGCCAATATACTGTTTAAATTCGGATCAGAAATAGAAGCAATGCAATTATTGCGGGATGCGGTTTTCAAAGATCATACGGGTGTGGTAGCTAGAGAGTTATGGGGAGAAGAGCATGCCTATTCGCACCTCTGGTTGGCAAGCAAAGATTTCTTCATTACCCATCCCGATGATCAGACACTCGCAGATTTGAATTTAAAAGAACCAAGC
This sequence comes from Anaerolineaceae bacterium, assembly GCA_003446605.1. Classification (GTDB taxonomy): domain Bacteria; phylum Chloroflexota; class Anaerolineae; order Anaerolineales; family Anaerolineaceae; genus UBA4781. Next base: position 3,215 of record DMDF01000035.1, on the reverse strand, counting down.
CAAAAAGACAGTAAGCAGTACAATGTCTCAACAATTTCGGGACAGAGTGGCTCATATTCACGAAGTATCTTCTCAAAACCTGCCTATGTGCTGATGAGTACCAAAAAGGGGATCACCGCCAAATATGGTGAAAATACATTCTCGGTCATTCAATCACGGATGCAAGAATTAGCAGATGCCATCGCTAAAAGAGAGAATTGGGATGCTTTTGTGTTTATCCCTGATGATGAAAACTGCATGTTGCAGTATGGATTGCGATTTATTGAATCGAATGATCCATGGGAATTCAAATTAGCCCTGCATGATTTATCCAATTATTTTCAAGAACGAGGGAAGAAGATCGGGTCTCTATTGATTGTAGGGGGTGATGATCTTATCCCGTTCCATCGTCTACCAAATCCTACCGATGATTCGGATGTTGAAGTGTTATCGGATAATCCTTATGCAACGGATGATAGCAATTATTTTGTCCCACAATGGGCAGTTGGGCGGTTCCCGGATGAAAAAGGGAGTGACCCAGGTTTATTGTTGAAACAGCTGAGAGAAGCCATAAAGTGGCATAAGGAACAAAACCAGCACCAAACCCTGGGAGAAAGAATTGGAGAGGCACTTCAATTCTGGAACGCCTTCACGAACATGGTTCGCGAAATGAATGAAAAGAGGACCAATTATGGATACTCAACTGCCATCTGGCAGCGATCCTCCATAGCTGCCTTCAGACCGATCGGAAAAGCGAATTATATCCGCATCTCCCCGCCCTATAATGTAAATAATCTGGACGCGATATCTATTAAAGAAGCAGAGTTTGCTTATTTCAATTTACATGGGTTGGATGATTCCCCCAATTGGTATGGACAGAAGGATATTTCTAACACGGATAATACTCCTGATTTTCCGGTGGCAATTCAACCTTCGCTGATTGACCCTCAAGCAACCAAACCCGCGATCGTTCTCTCTGAGGCGTGTTACGGATCCTATATCATTAATAAAACATCTGACGAATCCTTAAGTCTGCGATTCTTAACCAGCAGCTGCCGGGCTTTTATTGGATCAACCTGTATCGCATATGGTTCGATCTATCCACCTTTGATAGGGGCAGATCAGCTTGCGTATTTTTTCTGGAATCTGATCGAGAAGAATTACACGGTAGGAGATGCTTATATTCGAGCAAAAATGAATTTGATGAAATCCATCCTGCGAAGACAGGGATATCTGGATGGAGAAGATCAGAAAACGCTATTGTCATTTGTTTTATATGGAGACCCGCTCTATTTCGGTGACTCCAATTCTGGAGAACATCTCATGCAGGAAGAGGAAAAATACTTTAGCCCTTATCAAGTTGTAGCTGATAGAGACCTGGAGGACATCGCCATACCAGCAATCTCTGCAGAGATTTTATCCAATGTGAAAGAAGTCGTGAAAGAATATCTGCCTGGCATTGAAAGTGCAAACCTCAGCGTACGTGAAAAACAGATGAAAATTAGAAAATTAGGAACACAAAACAAAGGTGCTGAAATTGAACAAGATCAAACTGCCAGCCGCGTTTTTCTCACCTATACCAAGAATTTTCAGGTACAAAATAGAACTATCAAACAATATACACGGGTTACACTTGACGAAAAAGGGAAGATGGTGAAGCTGTCTGTTTCTAAGTAATCCCAGTGCTTGATGCTTAATTGAAATGTAAGACCTCCTCATTTATAATCAATGGAAATTATTATTTAATGCATTTAAGGAAACAATATGCAAAAACAATACAGTGGTAATGAAATACGAAAGACATTTATCAAATACTTCGAAGAACGAGGGCATACGTTAGTTCCATCCTCATCACTTGTGCCTGGAGGAGACCAGACCCTCTTATTCACTAACGCTGGAATGGTTCAATTCAAGGATGTATTCCTTGGTCTTGATAACCGCCCTTACACCAGGGCAGTCAACTCCCAGAAATGTATGCGCGTAGCCGGTAAACATAACGATCTGGAGGATGTAGGAAGGGACGATACCCACCATACATTCTTCGAGATGCTGGGAAATTGGTCCTTTGGGGATTACTATAAGAAAGAAGCTATCTCGTGGGCTTGGGAATTATTAACCGATGTCTGGGAGCTGGATAAAAACCGTCTATGGGTAACGTGTTTTAAAGATGAGAAAAATGAGATTCCAACAGATGAGGAGGCTCTAGCCACATGGAAAGAACAGCCTGGCTTGGATCGCTCCCACATTCTAATGTCTGGTAGAAAAACCAATTTTTGGGAGATGGCGGATGTAGGACCGTGTGGACCATGCAGCGAGATCCATTACGACAGGGGCGCAAAATATTGTAATAAACAAAATGATCCTCATCATGTGTGCGGTGTGAATAGTGATTGTACACGGTACCTGGAACTTTGGAATTTGGTGTTTATTCAATATAACCGAGTCACACCGAGTGAACTCGTGCCACTGCCTAAAAAACATGTTGATACCGGGATGGGGTTCGAACGTATTGTGTCTGTATTGCAGGATGTGGACTCAAATTATAAAACCGATGTACTGCTTCCTCTAATGGATGTTGTACTAGAATTGAACGGTGCGAGTGAAGATGAGAGGGAAAAAAATATTACACCGTACCGTGTCATCGCAGATCATGTAAGAGCAGCTACTTTTCTAATCAGTGATGGTGTTGTGCCGGGAAATATCGGAAGAAACTATATTTGCCGTATGATTATTCGGCGGGCAGCTCGTTTCGGAACCAAGATTGACCTTCATGAACCATTCATGGCACCTGTTGCTGAAGAAGTGATAAAGATTTATGGAGAAGCTTATCCTGAACTTCTAAAAAATAAGAAAACTATTCTGGATAATTTAACGCGTGAGGAGAAGAGATTTATAAAAACACTTGAAACAGGGTTAGCGTATCTTGTAGAGATCATGGAAAAAAGTAAGAGCGGCAAGTTGATTTCAGGGGAAGATGCTTTTGTGTTGTACGCTACCCATGGTTTACCTCTTGAGATCACACGAGATATCGCGGGTGAAGAAGGATTTTCTGTGGATGAAAGTGGCTACCAGAAAGCCATGGAACAGCATCGCGTGGAATCAGGTGCGGGTAAAGAATTTGGTCCATTAGGTGGAGAAGATGCAGAAAAATATGCAGCCTTTTTTGAGGACTTGTATGATGCAGGAAGCCTAGATGAAAAGGGGGTTGTGTATGACCCCTATGATTGGACGATCAA
>DMDF01000097.1 GCA_003446605.1 Anaerolineaceae bacterium | reverse complement strand
GATGCCATGGAATATATCAGTTGGAAAGACGGATATATGCAATTGAACAAAGCCACATTGACGGATGTACTCAAAAAAATCGGCCGATACTATAACATCGAATTCAATTATGATGCAGCGCTGAATTTACAAGATCAGACATGTTCGGGAAAACTGTTCCTGTCGGACAATTTGAATGATGTGCTGGAATCATTTTCAAAAATGACCTTTCTTGAATACATTACAATGAACGACGGGGTCATCTATATCGATAGACCCGGAAAACTGTGAATTTAATTACATATCATCATTAAAACGAAATGCTTATGACAAAGACACAAAGAGAAAAATTAAAAAGCCGGATAATGCGGCAACACTATCCGGCCAGGATGTGAATTTTGCGGTTAAGCAAGCGCAGAGACCAAACAAGTTTGGGCTATGCCGAGCGTCAGCAAAATCTACGAAGTGAATTTTGCGGTTAAGCAAGCGCAGAGACCAAACAAGTTTGGGCTATGCCGAGCGTCAGCAAAATCTACGAAGTGAATCATAATTTATTGGTAACAAATTAAAATTCAAACACAAACACAAAGATATGCAAGAAAATAATAACCATGCACATTTTGCCTCGAAAAAAAGCGAAAAGTTTCTTACGGTCATGAAAATCTGGTTTTTGATATCTCTACTCTGTGTTTTTTCCATCTCGGCAGAGAACACCTACTCCCAATCAAAGACGGTGAGCGCCGAATTAAAAAACATCACACTGAGGGAGGCATTGCAAGAAATTGAAAAAAATAGTGATTATCTATTTCTGGTGATGGATGATACCGAGCGTATTTTATCAACGAAGGTGAACGCATCCTTCAACAGTCAGTCCATCGACGAGATTCTTAATTTATTATTGAAGGATACAGGACTCTCCTACTCCATTGTCAACCGGCAAATAACAATTTCCCGGAAACCGTTAGCCGAAGAGAGCAAAACAGAAATCAACACGACGAATGAAGTGGTACAACAGACCGAAAAGACAATCACCGGGAGGGTCGTCGATGAGAAGGGAGAATCCATTATCGGCGCCAATATCGTGGAGGTGGGTACCACCAACGGCACCATCACCGACGTGGATGGGCGGTTTACTTTCCGCGTGGCCAATGATGCATCTATTCAGATTTCCTATATTGGCTACCTGACTCAGACCATCAACACCACAGGAAGAACCAATTTCAACATCACGCTGGTGGAAGATATGCAGTCACTCGAAGAGGTGGTTGTGGTGGGGTATGGAACACAACGCAAAGCGAATCTCACAGGTGCTGTCTCTACAGTAAATGTGGAAGAAACACTGGGAAGTCGTCCCATACCTGACGTGGGTCGCGGACTGCAAGGAACCATTCCCGGGCTTTCCATCATGGTACCCAGTGGTGAAGTGGGATATGATCCTATCATGAAGATTCGCGGACAGATAGGATCAATTGAGGGCTCCAGTAACCCTTTGATCCTGTTGGACAATGTGGAGATACCCAGCCTACAGATGGTCAACCCAAACGATATTGAATCGATCTCAGTACTGAAAGATGCTGCAGCCAGCTCAATTTATGGATCAAAGGCAGCCTTCGGGGTGATTCTGATTACCACCAAGAAAGGGGCTGCAACCGAAAAAACGGAGATCACCTACTCCAACAACCTCGTCTGGCAACAACCATTCAAGGAGATAGAGATTGCCGGTATCGACGGCTTAGAATATACCCTTGAGGCACACAAAAACATGAAAGCAAGTGGCCCGGCAGGTGGTTTCTGGCGCATCAGCGATGAGAGTTTCGAAAAAGCCAAGGAGTGGCAGGAAAAATATGGCAGTACAATTAAGTATAATGATCCGGTAGTTTACGGAAGAGACTGGATCTATGACGGTACCGATAAATATGGGTATCGCATCTACGACCCCGTGAAAACCATGATCAAAAACTCCGCCTTTTCACAGAATCACAACATATCGCTGAACGGCAAAAGAAAAGAAACCTCCTATAGCCTGAGTGTGGGATACTTGGGGCAGGAAGGGATGATGAAGCCGGCAAAAGATGACAACTTCAACCGGTTTACGGGAAACCTGAATCTATCGTCCAAGATAACCGACTTCTTAACCGTGAGAGGAGGAGCAATGTATTCCGATGCCACAAAAAAATACCCCAACTCTCCATATGGATTCATTTCAGACCCATGGCTCTACCTCTATAGATGGAGCCGATTGTTCCCTACTGGAGTGTTGGAAAATGGAGAAGAGATCAGAGACCCCTATTTCGATACCAAGAATGCCCATACGGCTGTCGACAGGAAGAAATACAGCAACCTGAACCTGGGTACTACCCTCGACCTGACAGAAAACTGGGATTTCAATGTCGATTATGCCTACAGCACCCAGTTCAATCAGGAGACCACCTCACTGCCTACTTTCTCGGCAAGAGAACCCTGGTACACCCCCGTGCGGCTTTATGATGATGAGGGCAATCAGGTCTATGTGGATGAGAACGGCAACCCGACCGACACTGGTGGCATGCCCGCATACAGGTTTCCCTTCGTGAACTACGTGACAAAAGACAAATCCAATTACTACAAAAACTCCTTTACCTCCGATAAGCATACGGTGAATGTCGTCACCAATTATTACCTGAACCTGGCCGACCAGCACATGTTCAAGTTTATGCTCGGATCCAATATTGTGAGCTATGAATGGGACAACCACTGGTCCAAAAAAACAGACCTGATTGACGAGGACAACCCGCAGTTTAACTTCGCTGTCGGGACGGAAACAGTTGGTGGAAATACCAACTGGGACTCACAAGTTGGTTATTTCGGACGAGTCAACTATTCCTATATGGATAAATACCTGTTGGAAGGAAATCTGCGCTATGATGCCAC
>DMDF01000169.1 GCA_003446605.1 Anaerolineaceae bacterium | reverse complement strand
TGGGTGGTTCGGCGGATCTCACCCCTTCCACCAAAACCTGGATGGACCAACGCGGTACCTTTTGTGCAGCAGATAGGGAAGGAGCGAACCTCCATTTTGGTGTGCGCGAAAATGCCATGGGGTCCATTTTGAATGGTATGGCTGTTCACAAGGGGTTGATCCCATTTGGTGCTACGTTCCTGGTCTTCTCCGATTATGTGCGACCGGCAGTGCGGATTTCGGCGCTTTCTCACTTTCCGGTCGTGTGGGTTTTCACCCATGACAGCATTGGGTTGGGAGAGGACGGTCCTACCCACCAACCCGTTGAACAATTAGCTGCCCTGCGTGCTATCCCCAATCTGGTCACCATCCGCCCGGCGGATGCCAACGAGACACGCGAAGCGTGGTTGGTAGCCATTCAACGCCGTGATGGACCTACCGCTCTGGCATTGAGCCGGCAAAACTTGCCAACCCTTGACAGAGAAAAAATAGCATCTGCTGCGAATCTGCAGAAGGGTGCTTATGTATTGAAAGATGTAGGGAATGGAAGATTGGACCTGCTGATAATGGCAAGCGGATCTGAGCTAAAACTGGCTCTGGAAGCAGCGCAGGCGCTCGTAGAAAAAGGGAAAAATGTGCGTGTTGTTTCTTTCCCATCGTGGGAGCTCTTTGAACAGCAATCCCAAGAGTACCGGGATTCAGTGCTGCCCCCATCTTTGCACTGCAGGATCGCGATCGAAGCCGGCATCCAACAGGGTTGGGAGAAATGGCTTGGAGAAAAGGGGGTGATGATCGGAATGGACCATTACGGTGCATCAGCCCCAGCCGAAGTGCTTTTTGAAAAATTCGGATTCACCGTGGACGATATTGTCCACCAGGCACTGAGCTTGCTGGATTGAAAGGAATTGAGATGAAAGTAGCAGTTGGAACGGATCACGCTGGTTTTCCTATCAAACAAAGTGTCATCGAGGCTGTGGAAGAACTGGGGCACGAGGTGATCGATGTTGGAACATTCACCGATGCGCAATCGGTGGATTATCCTGATTTTGCGTATAAAGTCGGCAAAACCATACTGGATGGTCTGGCTGAACGAGGGATCATCATCTGTGGTTCGGGGGTGGGAGCTTGCATCGCAGCTAATAAGATGGATGGGATTTACGCAGCCATTTGTCATGATACCTATTCCGCTCACCAGGGTGTTGAGCATGACGGTATGAATGTGTTGTGTCTGGGGGGACGGATTGTCGGACCTTCCCTGGTGTACGAAATCGTGCAAAGTTTTCTCAACGCTCAGGTTGAAGAAGCAGAGCGCCATCAGAAAAGGCGATCGAAGATCAAAGGCATCGAATCAGGGACATACAAAGGTGAATAATGGGAAAATATGATGATCTAAGGCAAATCGGTCAATCGATCTGGTACGATAATATTCAACGAGATCTATTATTGGATGGAACCATCCAGAGATATATTGATACCGGAATGATATCCGGCATCACTTCTAATCCTTCCATTTTTAAAAAAGCAATTGTGGAATCGAATACTTACAACCGGTCCCTGATAAGTATGGCATGGGCAGGGCTGACGAGCGAAGCGATTTACGAACAGCTGGTAGTGGAGGATATTCAACGAGCTGCTGATCTTCTAATCCCCGTCTATGAGCAGACCAAGGGAAATGATGGTTACATCAGTCTTGAGGTGAACCCGGAATTCGCGCATGATAGCGAAGCCACCATTCATGAGGCGCAGCGCTTGTGGCAGCTGGTCAAGAGACCGAACCTTATGGTAAAAATCCCTGCCACCGAAGCTGGGATTCCGGCAGTGCGCCGGACGATTGCATCCGGCATCAATGTGAATGTCACCTTGATTTTTTCTTGCCAACGCTACAAGGAAGTGATCGAGGCTTATCTGGCGGGTCTGGAGGACCGACTTGATCAGGGCTTACAGATTGACCATGTAGCTTCAGTCGCATCGTTCTTTGTTTCCCGCTTTGACTCGAAAATTGATAAACGATTAAAGAGATTACCTGCGTCCCAAATTAAGGGGCTGTTTGGTAAGGCGGCGATAGCAAATGCGCGCATTGCATATCGCTCCTACCAAAAGGAATTTTCAAATGAACGATTCCAGATGCTCGCACAAAAAGGAGCCAGAATTCAACGCCCACTATGGGCTTCTACTAGCACTAAAGATCCTGCCTATCTGGATGTGATGTATGTTGAGGAACTGATAGGACCGGATACGGTCAATACTGTACCACCTGCCACTTTAAAAGCCTTTGACGATCACGGCACAGTAGTGGATAGGCTTTCTAACCCAGTAGCAACGGATGATGAAATTGTTGCGCGCCTTGCCACAGTAGGTATCGATCTTGAAAATGTGGCGCAAGAATTGGAAGAGGAAGGAGTGGAGCAATTCCGGAATGCTTTCGCTGAAATGATGTCTGTACTGGAAAACCAACGAATAATAGCGCAGGCGCAATTGGGAGAGCTGCAAACTCCGGTAAAAGAACGTATTTCCGAGATGACTTCCACTGAATTTGTTGAGAAAATATTTTCAAAACAAACTGATCTGTGGACAAGTTCCCCTGAAGGGCAACAGGAAATCGCTATCCGCCTGGGTTGGCTGGATGCCCCGCAAAAAGGGTTTTCCATGATAGCCGAGCTGGAGCATATCCATCAGGAATTACGGGATGATGGATTTGAACAGGTGTTGTTGATCGGAATGGGTGGCTCTTCACTGGCTGCCGAAGTGATGAGCAAGATTCTTGGCGCAAGAGAGAATGGGCTTGAACTCCGCATTCTGGATGCTACTGATCCTGCACAGGTGGCTACAACCTTTCGTTGGGCGAACGCTCACAAGACCATTTTTCTTATCAGCAGTAAATCCGGTTCGACCGCTGAAGTGATGGCAGGGTTCTCGTATGCGTGGCAGCGACTTTCTGATCAGGGAGTGAAAAATCCCGGTGATTATTTCATAGCGGTGACCGATCCAAACACCTCGCTACAAAAACTGGCGGAAGAACGCCACTTCAGAGCCATCCTCAATGCCGATCCCACCGTGGGCGGTCGCTACTCAGCCCTGACGGCTTTCGGATTGTTACCAGCTGTTCTGCTGGGAGCATCCCCAACTACGTTGCTGCAGGAAGCAAGTGCAATGCAGGCTACTTGCGAACCGTCTGCCACAACTGCAACCAATCCAGGTGCGGTTTTAGGAGCGATCCTGGGAGAAGCATTCCTGCATGGCAGGGACAAATTGACCATCCTGGCAGATGAAGCATGGCTCTCCTTTGGTTCGTGGGTTGAACAATTAATCGCAGAAAGCAGCGGGAAGGAAGGGAAGGGCATCCTTCCGGTGGATATGGAGCCCCCCATGCATGCGGACCAGTATGCATCCGACCGAATATTTGTTTATTTGCGCATAGATGGAAAGATGGATCAGAAAGTACAGGCACTACTGGATGCCGGGCAGCCCTGTTTGGTGCTGGATACGAAGGGTGAATATACGCTTGTCTCAGAATTTTACCGCTGGGAATTTGCCACTGCGGTGGCTTGTGCCATCATGGGTGTGAATGCCTTTGATCAACCCAATGTGCAGGATAGCAAGATCAGAACCAAGCAAAAAATAAAAAAACTGCAAGAAACCGGTTTGTTGGAGTGGGACAGCCCGGTATGGGAAAATGCGAATTTCAGGGTCTTCTCCAATGACAATTTTGATGGATCTATCTCGGATCTATCTACAGTGATAAAGGAATTTATACAGGATGCAAAGGAGACCGATTTCATTGCTATCAACGCATTCGTGGAGCGCAATGAACGTAATCTCGGCATATTGCAGGATTTTCGAGAAAAGATCACTGCAGGGCAGCACCTGGCTACCACGCTGGGCTTCGGTCCGCGCTTTTTACATTCCACCGGGCAACTTCATAAAGGTGGAAAAAACAACGGCTTCTTTATTGTGCTTTCGAATGAGGATAAAGATGATATTGTAGTTCCCGCAGAAGGGATCACTTTTCAACAGCTGGTACATGCGCAGGTACTGGGTGATAGAGAGGCTTTGAATGCCGCTGGACGCAAAGTGCTGCATGTCCATATCAAAGGGCATGATCTGGATGTTTTAAGAAAGGTTTTCCAGAACTAACGATTTACCATTTGTGCTAATCCGATCGCTCCTAACACACCAGCCCGGCTACCCAACCTGGGTGGGACGATGTAGCTGTCGATCTCTTCGATGATGCTGGGAACCTGAATATATCCGTTCAAGAGCTTTTGAACCTGACTGCGAATAAGAGGGAATAACTGTTTTTGCTGCATCACTCCACCTCCCAGAATGATGATCTGCGGAGATAGGATGCAAATGTAATTACACAGTGCCTGAGCAATGGTATATGCTTCTTGGATCCAAGCTGGATGATTCTCAGCTAATTTTTCCGCTTTCACTCCCCATTGTGCTTGCAGGGCTGGACCGCTGGCTAATCCTTCAAAACAATTGCTATGATAGGGGCAGATTCCCTGGAAAGCTTTTTCACCACTGGAAATTGGCAGATAGATATGCCCCATTTCAGGATGCAGCATGCCGTGCAGCGGTTCACCCTGGATGATGATTCCTCCACCGATGCCCGTTCCAATGGTTAGATACAGTACGGTATGTTTTCCCTTTCCCGCCCCCCACATATATTCGCCTAACGCTGCCGCATTGACATCTGTATCGAGTACGGCAGGGATATCCAAGGCTGATTCGATCGCCTGTTTAATGTTGAAATTTTGCCATGGAAGCTTTGGAGTTGATGTGATAGCACCATACGTGGGGGATGTGGGATCGAGGTCGAGTGGGCCAAATGACCCAATCCCGATGGATTGGAGCTCGATATCAGCCTGCTGCATGGAACGGCGAAAGAATTTACTTACCTCTTGAATGGTATCTTCAGGGTCTGTGGTGGCGATCCTCTTTTCTGCGATGACCTGCTCCGGGTTTTCTGCGATAATACAATTGAATTTTGTTCCACCAGCTTCAATTCCAGCAAGCATCTGTTCACTTCCTCGAAAATAAGATATAACTATTCTAACTTTAAAAAAGCACTTTTTCACGCTGCTCGTAGAAATTTGGGGTTAGAATAAATGGATTTAATGTGAAAGGATTTATACCGCATGGATATTTTCAAGAAATGCACTGAATACACGGATGCCAAGGCTGTCATAGAAAAAGGGATCTACCCTTATTTTCTTCCGCTGGCTGAAAATGAGGGAACTGAGGTCGTTTACGAGGGACGCCATATCATTATGTGCGGTTCAAATAACTACCTGGGCTTAACCACCCATCCCAAAGTAAAAGAAGCCGGCATCAAAGCCATAGAACGATTTGGCACCAGTTGCACAGGTTCACGATTCCTCAATGGAACACTGGAACTGCACGAACAGCTGGAAAAAGAACTGGCTGATTTTGTTGGAAAAGAAGAGGCATTAATCTTCTCGACCGGTATGCAGACCAATCTGGGTACCATCAGTTCACTAGTCGGGCGCGATGACGTGGTCATTCTCGACAAAGAAGACCATGCCAGCATTGTGGATGGAGCTCGCCTAGGTTACGGCAAGATCGAACGTTTTCGGCATAATGATATCGAACACCTGGAAAGGGTTTTACAATCCATTCCGGAAGACCGCGGCAGGTTGATTGTGGTAGATGGGGTTTTCTCTATGGGTGGAGATCTGGCGGACCTTCCTAATCTTATCCCGTTGGCTAAAAAATATGGCGCGCGCGTCATGGTGGATGATGCCCATGGCATGGGTGTCACGGGCGGTGGTAGAGGTACTGCACATGGATTTGGCATGGATAATGAAGTAGATTTGATCATGTCCACTTTCAGCAAATCTTTTGCATCATTAGGTGGCTTTATTGCAGGAGATAGCAATGTCATCCATTTCGTCAAACATACTGCGCGTTCACTCATTTTCAGTGCCAGTATTCCTGCTTCCAACGCGGCATCGGTACTGGCTGCCATCGAGGTGATCAAAGCAGAACCGGAACGTGTGGAGCGTGTGAATGCTATTGGTGAAACCATTCGAACAGAACTGAGCAAGATGGGTTTCAATATTGGAAATTCAGTTACTCCCATCGTGCCTGTCATCATCGGAGAGGACGATCTTACCTTCCGGAGTTGGAAAGCATTGTTTGATAACGGTGTATTTGTGAATCCTGTTGTTTCCCCCGCAGTAGCACCCGGACAGCAGCTCTTGCGAACCAGCTATATGGCAACCCATACGGATGAGCAGATCGAAAAGGTACTGCAAATTTTTGAACAGGTCGGGAAGGACCTGGCGATCATATAGTTCCCATGAATTTTTTTGATCTGGTTGCCCCGATTTACGATCGAATATTCCACCCTGCTCTTGGCGAACTCTGCCAGCAGGGTGGTTTTGCAGATGAAGGCGTGATCCTGGATATCGGTGGAGGAACGGGACGCATGGCTCAAGCGCTGCATACGTTACAGCGCAAGGTTATTATTGCAGACCTTTCATTTCCGATGCTGCGGCAAGCCAAAGAAATGGAAACACTGCTCCCAATTGTTGCAGATGGTATGGCGCTCCCATTCTGTAAGGATGCCATTAGCGGGGTTTTGATCGCAGATGCCTATCACCACTTCCAGCAGCGTGAACATGTTATTCAGGATGTTGCCAGAGTGATGAAAAAGGGAGGAATTCTGTATATCTTTGAGCCCAACATTCGGAAATGGACGGTTAAGCTCATCGCTTTGATGGAAAATTTATTAGGTATGCACAGCCATTTCTTTCGGATTCCGGAAATAGAGAATATGGTTTGTAGTCAAGGATTTCAAACTCTGGAAACGAAAGAAGAGGGTGCAAGTATTCGCCTGTGTTTTCAGAAAGATTAAAACAAAACCCAATTATAGCAAAGGGACTTCCATCATGGATTGATAACAAACGTTATGCAGAAAGATACCGTTTGTTGAATATTTCCATGCCTCTTTTAATTTGAAGATTCTGGATTGAGAGAAAGAAGAAAGCCCAGCACCAATCCTGTATATAATGTAATCCAGTCATTTGATGGATTATTTTGGTAGTGTTTTTTAACGCTAGGCTTTTTTGATGATTGATCGTATATTACATCCCAAAGTATTTCAAAGCTGCATACACAAGGAATGCAGGCCATACCAGAGCTTTAAGGAAACCCAGCACACCCAACCAAAATGTAGCAGCAGTTCCAATGAAATAGACACAGGCGCCGATAAAACCCAAACCATAGATTGTCCCTAAGGTGTTTTGAGGATAAGTTCTCTTTTGTTTACAACATTCGTCTTTTTGGAAATCTTTTTGTTCTTCCATTTCATTTCTCCTATATAAATATTCCATTAATATTCTATACGTTTTATTCCCTGAAGTGGTTGCTGAAAAAGAATAACAGGTAGGATCATATCTCTATATTGAAAGAACTTATAAACTTTGAAACAGAATACCCATCATATTTTGTTCAGAATAGGGGGGATGTGTTTTTATTGTTGTGAATGGGTAAACTTGGGGATATTGTTTATCCCACGACTATTGGAAGATATATTCTATATATTATGATCAATGAATATGGAATATAGCTAGAATAAACCCCAATTGAAAGCAGAAGGATCTTCCATCATGGATTGATCCCAAACATCACTGCCGTAAATGACGGTCGCTTTTTTACCGATCTCCCGTTCTGCTATGCGACGGGCTGATTCCAGCATAGCCGGACCATAGGGGCAGTAAGGGGTGGTCAGGATCATGGTGACGATCGCTTCCGTTTCCGAGATCTCCACATCGCGCACCAATCCTAACTGGATGATATCACTGCCGATTTCGGGATCTTTCACCTGCCGAAAAGCTTCTTTTAACTTTTGCGCGATCTCGGGATGGGAAACATGGGCTTTCCATTTCAATTCATAAGTGGGTTCTGTCATGATCTATTTCGCCGCTGTGAAGGTATAGGTGCACAGGTTTTCGTCTCTTTTATGGTAGGAAATCTTTTGCAAAGGGATATCAAGCACATTAGAGATAATAGATTTATCGAATAAACATACTTCAGGATGATGTTCCCCAATGCGGGAATAGGGGCAGGAAATTTCCTTAATACTGTACTGATCGCCCTCTTTTTCCCATTCCACTTCAAATCCTTCATTCGCCAGGATGGTTCTGAGCATTTCAAGGCGCTGTTCAAGCTCCATATTCTCAAGCATAGGCTCATAATCGGATGTTAATTTTTCTGCCATGCTGCTGAAAATGGAATTGACGTTTTGGGCGGGCAACGATTCTTTGATCTGATCCATCAGGGAATTGACCAACCGGTAATATCGTGAAGGAAAAACTTCCATACCCTTTTCGGATAGGGAATAGACCAGCCGCGGGCGTCCCACACCATGCCGTTCTTCTTCAGCGTTGATCAATCCCTCCGCTTGCAGGGCGGTGAGATGGTGGCGAACGGAAATGGCATTGATTCCAACCTGATCAGCGATCTCCACGATGGTTGATTTAGGATGTACTTTAATAGTGGTCAGTACTTTTTCACGTGTGGTTTTCATAGGTTTTCTTAATCAATTCTTTCGGGTAACTATATCATGGCAGTCAGGAAAAGTCAATATTAGTGATATTTATAATAAATATTGACCAAATGGATGCTGCGTGGTATACTCTCCGCTGCTACTGGAAAGGAAATAGAAACAATGAATGGTTTGGAAATTATTGACCTGCATGTTCAAGTTGAAGACATAGAGATTTTGCACAGCATCAATCTTACGGTTCCAGCCGGGGAAGTGCATGCCATTATGGGACCCAATGGAACGGGAAAATCTACGTTGGCATATACCTTAATGGGGCATCCTAAATATACTGTAACCAGTGGTGATGTGTTGCTGGATGGAAAGAGTATCTTGAACCTTTCTGCGCAAGAACGCTCCCATGCGGGTCTTTTTTTGGCTTTTCAATATCCGGTAGCGATTCCAGGTGTAACGGTAGCGAATTTCCTACGAACAGCGATCAACGCCCATCGAAAAGCGGATGATGCTGATTATCATGGTATCTCCATTCCTGAGTTTCGAAAAATAATGCTGGAGAAAATGCAACTTCTGAAGATGGATCCCAAAATGGGCGGGCGCTATCTGAATGATGGTTTTTCGGGCGGAGAAAAGAAACGTGTGGAAATTTTGCAGATGGCGATGTTGAAACCTAAGATGGCTGTTCTGGATGAAACAGATTCGGGTTTGGATATTGATGCTTTACGCATCGTATCTGAGGGGATTAATACACTGAAAAACGAAAACCTTGGTATCCTCGTCATTACCCATTACCAGCGCGTCCTGAATTATCTAAAACCGGATGTGGTGCATGTGATGGTGGATGGGCAGATTGTGCAGAGTGGTGGTCCTGATCTGGCTCTGCAATTGGAAGAACAAGGTTACGGTTGGATAAAAGCATAATTGGTCATAGTACAGTGGTAGAAAGATTAGAACATGCCAGATCAAAATGATTTATTAAGGGGTATTGATTCAGAGCGATATGATTTCATAGATCCTGAGCGGTACGTTTTTAAATCGCGCAAAGGATTGGATCGGGAGATCGTAGAACAGATTTCAGCATATAAAAGCGAACCAGCTTGGATGCTCCAAAAACGTCTGGAAGCTCTGGCATACTATCAAACCAAACCAATGCCGGATTGGGGAGTGGACCTCAGCGATTTGGATCTAAATGACCTTTACTACTACGTAAAACCGACTGATGAAATCCGCAACGATTGGGATGAGATCCCGGATACCATCAAGAATACCTTTGACCGGTTGGGTATCCCCGAGGCGGAACAGAAATTTCTGGCGGGTGTGGGCGCTCAATATGAATCGGAGATGGTCTATCACAATATCCAGGAACAACTGTCAAAACAGGGCGTTATCTTTCTCAGCATTGAGGAAGGGCTGCGCCAATACCCTGATATTTTTCGAGAACACTTTGGTACAGTAATTCCATATACTGATAACAAATTCGCAGCTCTGAACACTGCGGTTTGGTCAGGTGGATCATTCGTGTATGTTCCCCCAGGTGTTAAAGTGGAGCTGCCACTGCAAGCTTATTTCCGTTTGAACACCGCCAGCATCGGACAGTTTGAACGCAGCATCATCATTGCCGATGAAGGTGCGCAGGTGCATTATGTGGAAGGCTGCACAGCCCCCCAATATTCCAAGAATTCTTTTCACAGCGGCGTGATCGAGATCGTGGTGAAGAAAGGCGCACGAGTGCGCTATACCACCATCCAGAATTGGTCCACCAATGTGTATAACCTGGTCACACAACGGGCAATGGTGCATGAAAACGGTACTATGGAATGGGTTGACAGCAACCTGGGTTCGAAGGCGACCATGAAATATCCTTCCTGCTATCTGGTGGGAGCGGGCGCGCATGGCGAGATCCTTTCCATGGCGTTTGCTGGAAAGAACCAGAACCAGGATGCGGGAGGGAAGATGCTACACTTGGCTCCCAATACGACCAGCAAGATTACCTCGAAATCGATCAGCAAAGATGGTGGGCGATCTTCCTTTCGTGGGTTGCTGTATGTAGATAAGAATGCTGAACATGCCAAAGCAAACGTGGTATGCGATGCGTTGATCCTGGATGAACATTCGCGATCCGATACATACCCCCGTATCGAAAATCGTGCGGAAAATGTTTCCATCGGGCATGAAGCCTCAGTTTCGAAGGTGGGGGAGGAACAGCTTTTCTACCTCACCAGCCGTGGGCTGAGTGAAGAACAGGCGACCACCATGATCGTTTCCGGTTTTATTGAACCGTTGGTTAAAGAATTGCCCATGGAATATGCTGTGGAAATGAACAGGCTCATCCAACTGCAGATGGAAGGATCGGTTGGTTGATATGAACACGAGCGAAATGAAAGCGGTTGAAATGGCTGAATTTAATTTTATTGAAGGCTTTTCATCAAAAACATCTGCTGGTGGAGTATTGTCTATCCTTCGTGAAAAGGCATTGCAGGATTATGTCAGGTTATCTTTTCCACATGATAAAACACGCGGATGGCGCAAGGTGTCGTTGGAAGGACTTGATCCACAACAATTCAATCTATCGGAAAAAACTTGTGTCTCATCCAACTTAATAAGCGATGATGAGAGGGTGATGTCTGAGATCGTGACAGAACACGCCCGGCTGATCCCAAAACATGTTCTGCAAAAAATTGGTACTATCGTTTCTCCGCAGAGTGGTAAGTTTGCAGCATTTGCGCACGCCTTTAGCCGGGGAACAGCGGTTATTTATATTCCCGAAGGTGTGCAGGTAACCCAGCCGATTATCTTCCAACAGAATTATTGTGGTGAAAATCAAGCAGTTCCAGAAAATACGCTGGTTTACTTAGCGCGCAATGCCTCGGCTTCCATAGTGCGGAAACGAGAAAGCCAGAAGAGCAGCATACTGTTTATGGGCGGCGCCACCGAAATCTACCTGGAAGAAAATGCGCACCTCAATTTCATAGAAATTCAGGATGTAAACCAGAAAACCTGGGATATCCAGTCAGAAAGAGCCAATCTGGAACAATCCGCCAACCTGAACTGGTTCACTCTCACGCAAGGAAGCTCCTTTTCAAGATCGCAACTGGTGGTGGATCTGACTGGGAAAGGCAGTGAAGCGCACATTGCTGGGCTGTTCCTGCCCAGAGGGGATCAGCGTTTTTATTTTGACACCGCTCAAAATCACATGGCGACGGATACCGTCAGCGACCTACTATACCATGGGGTGATCGATGGAGACAGCAGAAGCATCTGGCAAGGTATGGTCTCTATCGCCGAACAGGCGGCTCGTTCCAACGGCTATCAAGCCAATCGTAATATTATCCTCAGCGAACGGGCAAAGATCGATTCCATTCCAGGGTTGGAGATCCTGACCGATGATGGTCACAGCATGTGAGCAGCGCACATCATCGGTCAGGATCTCCAAC
>DMDF01000165.1:918-2961 GCA_003446605.1 Anaerolineaceae bacterium | reverse complement strand
CCAGGAAAATTTTGTGTTTTTTGACGATCTCCCATGAACGCTTCCACATCCAAAGTCGTTGCTCCGGAGTCGGCATCAGATCCAGGGTATATGAACGACCGATAGGCATGTATTGGAAGATCCAACCATAAAAGGCTCCCTGTTGTTCAAAAATATAATCGATGAACTCTTCCGATAATATTTCTTCGGCATTGTGCCTGGTGGCTGTCAATGAAATGCCAAAAAGCACGCCGGCCTTGCGCAATTGCTCCATAGCTGCCAGAATCTGGTCAAAAACGCCCGATCCGCGCCGTTCATCAGTTCGGTCGCGCCAACCTTCGACTGAAATAGCCGGTGTCACATTTCCTAAAGCAGCCATTCTCTGGGCAATTTTTTCATCAATCAAGGTTCCATTGGTGTAGAACATGAATAATACGTCCGGATGTTTTTCTGCCGCATCTAGCAAGCCCTTTCCTTCTGATCGGTAAACCAGCGGTTCTCCGCCGCTGATGACCAAGAACTTTACGCCCCACAACGTTTTCGATTCAGTGATGATGCGGTCAAAAGTAGACCAATCCAACTTTTCTGCGGTGGGTCCGGCACTTGCATAACAACCTGTACATTCCAAATTGCAAGCCTTCCCTGGACTAATCGTCAACGTGCTTGGGGGACGGGTCCCAAATTCATTGGTGAAGCGAGCGATTGCTGATTGTTCCCCTCCCTGGACCAGGGCGCCATGGATCAGGTTGTGAGCAATGGAACGCAATGTTGCCTCAGATAATCTTCGGGCAAGCACCCGATCGAAGGTTTTTATGAAAGAATCTCCGAACAATGACCGATCAGTCAATATACCGGGTGGGATAGAGGTTATTAATGGGTTGCCAGGGCTCAGGCGGGAAGAAACAAATTTTCCTATCTGTAATACGCCGTGCCGTAAGGATGCTGATTTTGAAAGGAGGGGGGATATGCCCACAGCAACATCCAGCCCCGCGTTGAAAGCTTTATCTTTTAAAAACCCATTTGTATGTGAATTTGCAACCATTTTTTACCTCCAAGTAGATCGTTTGATTGTACGCATCTTCTGCTGGCTTATTTGATGCGCTTTATGAAAGTAAACCCGACCTAGGATCGTTTTTTCCTCTTCCACCAAAACAGATACTACGCCAGGATAAGCGCCAGACCGAGGAGAAGTAATAGGTACCCATCTACGAAGGTATTGGTGAATTTGACCCATCCTAAATAACATTTACAGAAATTATTAGGGAACAGGTACATAACTTCAATGGTCTCGATTGTTTTATTTCCAATCGCTTAAGCTTTTTCTTGCTTATCTAGGGTTTCTATCTTTGATGCCAAATCCTGTAGGTCTTGCTTCGTAGCCAGGCCTAATTCATCCAAGGAACTCTTGACCTCGTCATGGATCAGTTTACGCAAGCTCTGACGTTCTTCATCCCCGCGTTGAACCAGACTTTCAACCCAATCCTTGGCTTCATCTTTTTGAACTTCACCACGTCGGATGAGTTCGTCTACGATCTTTTGGGCTTTCTCTTGAGTCATTGAGAGAACGCCGATTCCTGCTAAGACACTTCGTTCAAACAAGGTACGCATATTAACCTCCTTAATCGGTTTTAATATTCTGAATATAAAGCAATGCCAATCGTTCCCGGTCCCACGTGAACGCCAATGACCGGACTAAGCTCTACAGTAAAAATTTCCTTACAATTCAAACGCTTTTCAACTTCGCCTCTGAATCCTTGTGCGGCCTGAGGGACGTTTGCATGCGCAATTCCCACATGCACAGGGCGCCCGTTTGCTTGTTGTTCTCCAAGAGCAATCAGGCGTTGCAAAGCTTTTTTCTTAGTACGCATGCGTTCCAAAGCGTCAATTTTTCCTTCAGAGTTAAAAAAGAGGATGGGTTTGATGTCGAGAGCAGTCCCAAAGTAACGGGATGCCCCATTGATCCTTCCACCTCGATGCAAATATTCCAATGTGTCCACGGCGAAAAAGATTTGCAGGCGTTTAACCACTTCATCGGCTGCGCATCTTACTTCTTGTAGAGACTTT
>DMDF01000165.1:0-820 GCA_003446605.1 Anaerolineaceae bacterium | reverse complement strand
ATCTTACTTCTTGTAGAGACTTTCCCTGTTCCGCTGCTCTTGCGGCGGCAAGGAGAATAAGCACCTGTCCCATTGAAGTGACATGAGTGTCGATAATCTCCACTGGCACTCGGGTAAACTGACGCGCTGCAGCCTGAGCTGAATCCACCGTGCCACTGATGCCAGAGGAAATCAACGGTACAACAATGCCAGATGCTCCTTCATCAGCCATATTTTCGAAAACCGTAAGAAAATCCTGAATAGATGGTTGCGAAGTAGTGGGAAGGTGTTTGTTATTAGACAAGCGCATGTAAAATTCCTCAGGGGTGAGATCTATACCATCGAGATAGGTTTCGTTTCCCCAATGAATTTTCAGCGGAATTACGCGAATGGCATATTGCTCAACCCATTTTGCGGGAAGATTTGCAGTACTGTCTGTTAAAATAGCGATGTTATTCATCATGTCTCCTTGCCGAAAATAACGAAAATATTTGTTAAAAAAATTAACTGGATAAGATCTGGACCACTTCCCGCGTGAACTTGCCCAACTGTCGCCGGCTTTCCTCACTCAATTGGGAAAGCGCATCTTCATACTGACTGATTTGAGCAAGCAAGATGGTAGAAAAATGACGATTCTTGCGCTCCAACACAGAAAGGAACATGCCGATTCCACTTAATACGCTCAGACCAATCTCCTGGGGTAATCCGATCCGATGCAGACGGTCCATCAGAGAACGAACCTCAGGCTCTTCCTGGATCGTCGCTAACATTAAGATCACAGCCGTGATCAGTTCTGTGACATAAATAAGCGGAGAACGCCTTTCCGGAATACGTAACAAAA
>DMDF01000164.1 GCA_003446605.1 Anaerolineaceae bacterium | reverse complement strand
CGACTGTTTCAATACCCAGTGTACGCAAAAACGAGATGAGATCGGTTGTGAAATAACGTGAAAATGCCTGATAGAGGAATGGACCATTTTCACCAAAGTGAGAAATGAATTCCTGCAGATCGGTCTGGTTGGTCAGGTTGCAACGCCCTTTACCGGTAATACGCAATTTTCTACCCGGCTGCTCCATTTTTTCCAGAAGGAGAGTCGTAACACCCAACCTGGCAGCAGTCCCGGCTGCCAGCAATCCGGCTGGTCCCGCTCCAATGATCAATAAACGTTTTTCGTTCAAGAAGAATCCATATCCTTAACTAGGATTACTTAGATTCTATCTCGAATTGTGCCACCGGTTGATCTGATGTTATCTTGTTCGGATTAATAACTGGACCTTCTTCGATATTGCGGAAGGATTTGAACGATAGACCCAGAATCATCGAAAGAAAGATCAACACTCCTGCAGCAATGAACCAGAATTGAATACCCAGGGCATCTGAAACCGGACCTGCAATGGCTAATCCGATTGGTGTGGATAGATAAATGATGCTGCCGAACATGGTAAAGACCCTGCCCTGATATTCGTTATCGATCTTTTCCTGCATGATCGCCATCAGAGAACCATCCACCATAGGAACCATGAAACCCATTAAAAAAGATGGAATCAGACTGACGTATAAACCACCTTCCGGTATCAAACCGAGTGCCATGATTCCGACCCCAACGCCAAAAGCACCTATCATCATGGTATAAACTTTCTTTTTAAACCCACCCCAGGCTCCTAAAATGCTTCCCCCAAGGATGATTCCCACACCAAAAGCCACTTCAACCATACTATACTGAGCTGCATCCCCATGGAAATGTTCTTTTACCAGCAGGGGAATCAATGAGAATGCCGGCGACAACGCGATTTTGAAGATGAACGCCATGGCAGTCATCACCATCATGCCCTTCCAGCTGACCAGGTATTGAAAACCTTCTTTCATGTCATGCAGTACAACACTAAACCACGAACCATCTTTCTTTTCTAATGTTTGTTGGCGTGGGATAGGAATAAAAGAAACAATCGCCACAGCAAGCGCCGCTGTGATCACATCGATCATGAGTGAACCTTCCACCCCGATCAAATCCATCACTAGCGCTCCCAGTGGTGCCGCCACAATATTGATCACACCACGAGCTGCCTGATTAAGCCCTGCGATGCGCGTCAGTTGTTCTTTTGGAACCATCAGCGAGACGGAGGCTTGTTCCGCAGGGTAATGGAAAGCACTTCCCACAGCACGAAGAGCCATGATGAGATAGATATGCCAGACCTCCACCCGCCCTATCATGAAGAGGATTCCAAGAAAGAGGGTAAAAAGCGCGATTAGTGCATCTGCAATTATGATCACTCTTTTACGGTTGATGCGGTCAATGATCGCTCCGGCGAATGGTTGGATCACAATTTCAGGGATCAAGGCAAACATGGAAGCCATCGCCAGAACGGTAGCTGAACCAGTCTCCTCGGTCAACCACCACACTAAGGAAAATTGGACCAGTGAACTTCCCAATAAAGAAAGCATCTGGCTGCCCCAAAAGGGGTAAAAAGTCCGTTTCCAAATATCGTTCTTCTTTGCAGTATTCATTCTCCGCTCCAAATTTCTAAACTTAAATTATCTTGATTTTATATTAAATATTATGTATTGCATAGGTGTAATATTTTATTATTATTTATTCTTATATTAATATATTGAGCAATAAAGAAACCAACAGCAAGGATTAGAATAAGAATATGAATACAAAATTTACTGACTCGGAGATTAATATAATTTATACCCCCATTGGATGTATCCATAGCCCCTATATGAAAGTTGAGGATATGCCGATACAGCCAACCGGGGCGATTAACGTGCGTGGTAAAATCACCCTTTTTGATGAATATATAACTGCTACCAAAGATCTGGAAGGTTTCTCGCATATTTATCTGATCTACCATTTTCACAAAGTAACAGATTGGTTGCCTCTTATTACACCGTTTCTGGATGATCAATCTCATGGTCTTTTTTCTACCCGTGCTCCAAAACGACCAAACCCGATCGGGTTATCGGTGGTGAAACTGTTGGGAATAGATAAGAATACCTTATTAATAGAAAATGTCGATATTCTGGATGGGACACCTGTGCTGGATATAAAACCCTACGTTCCGGCATTTGATCAACCAGAAAGCGCACGTATCGGTTGGTTAGAAGGGAAAGCCGCTTCTGTCGAAAATCAAACCTCAGATGAACGCTTCAAGAATTAATCCAATATGATAGCAACCTACCCTTGCAAACTGCTAGAAGGACTATGACAGCAAATATAATACTCCATGTCTATAGCTTTTATAAGGTACACTCCTCGATAAAAACATTTATCGGGTTCCAAAATCCCGGTAATTGATCGAGCCTATATTGCCCAGTGTATTTTTAAAACAGAAAAATATATCCTGAATAGTTTCTCCATAGAGAATCTCAACACCAAATTCTTTGTTTCCCCAACTCGTATTCTGTTCAAGTCTGCAATCACGGCTTTCGACCACATAGAAACCGCTCAGCCCATTATTTTCACTGAGATTTCTCGCCAAAATGGGAATTGCATGCTGCGATGCCAGAATGCCCATAGCACCATTAGCATGGCAATAGTTATGCCCGATCGGCATGGATTGATCAGAAAAAATCCCGATGCCATTTTGCAGATTGTCATGTATAGCGTTATAAGCAACCAGAGCACAGGTATGATGCGATAGAGTGATCCCTGTCAACAGGTTATAGGCAACTTCATTATCCAGTATCTGTCCATGAAATGCGTCATTCAATTTCATCCCACCAAAATTATTTCTGTAAACCTGGTTGCGGTAGAGAATCGTGTGCGGATTTTGAGAGTAAGCACTGATCCCATAGCAATACCCATCCACAATCTGGTTCTTAACCAGAGCCACCGTCGTATCCGCACCAATGTGGACGTTATCGTAAACCGATCCGCGTACAATGTTGTTATATGCAATGATCGTACAGGCTCCGCCGAAATTCAGCCCCTCCCCCTGCTGCCGATAATGTCGTTATCAAAAATGATCATCTCTGCATTTCCACCAGTGTGAATACCTCCAAAATAATTGGAATTAAAAGAGCAGTCGAGCACAAAACCGCTATTTCCATGGCACATTGAGGTTATACCCCAGGCATTATCGGTGAAATTGCTACGATACACTAGAAAATCAGAGGGCTGTTCGAAGAAGATTCCAGCTGAACTGAAACCCTTAAATACACAATGGTCAACATATCCACTGCTGTCCTGCTGCAACGATAAGCCTCTCCCCCCTTTATAAGGGATATCCTCGGAATCATGATAGCCCTCAAATTTACAATCTCTAAACCCAACAAAGCCTTTTTGTGCGGTAATCAATGTGGTTAACGGATCATCCGTCTTGAATGTGATCCCCTCAGCCAGGAAGAGTGCAAGCATGTTACCGGACGGTCCTGTGCGGGGTCTGACTTTACCCAAGTCAATCCGAATCATCTCTGACAAACCCGGATTTGCTTCAAAAATAACCTCTCCATTTCGCTTGTCTTTTTTCAGGGGGTCAATCACTATCGCGATCCGTTTCTTAATTGTTATCATTTTCGAAATGGAATACAAACCAGGTTCCAAAAGGATCATGGTTCCATCTTTTGCTTTTTGGATAGCTCTATCGAGTTCCTTATACCCATCTTTTTGTCCAGATACATAAACCTTGAATTGGAATTCATCACTGTATGCCTGATACTGAAGAATAGGATCCACTCTCACACGAGCACGTGTATTCCACGATTCGATCAATTCTTCCACCTCGGAAGCGTGCGGTGTGACCGATCGGGTGTAGGAATTTACCGGGGTGGATGATTCAGGGGAATCTGTAACAGCGTATAATGATTCCTTTTTTAGTGTATTAAAAGCGGATTTAAATGAGCCATGTGCAATTCGAAAATTCAAGGTTTCACCCAGAAAATCATGCAGTGCAAAGATCATTGAAGAGTCCACTTGAAGGTTTCGCTCATTTATCCAGGCACTCAGTTGATCATCACTGCAATCATCATATCGGATGGAGAGCAGATCTATTAATTCAAGAAAGACTGTACCGTATTTCTGCACACTCTTGGTAAGCAGCACATAATATAGCTGCTCCAGGTTTTTCGCGCCAGATAACTTTTTCATCTCCGAAAGAACGATATCCTCAAATGAAACGTTTCCTTGCCCAGGTTCTGGTGCATAGCGTATCAGATACGATAAAACCTCCTGCAAAAACAGTGGATTTTTAATTTGGTTCATGGAAAGGATCAATTTTTGTTGGTTGAAAGTCAATTCTTTTCCGTACACATTCAGTCTGCGGGTGATGATACATTCAACATCCATTTCGTTCAGATCTCGCTCCAACTTCACCACATTCCAAAAAACCAGATGGGGATGCCGAAAATCACGAATACCAGAGTCTTGGATGCTCGACCCTGTAAAAGCGATCAATCGAATATTCGGCGGAAGATGAGGATATTGCCAACCCGTATCTATCATGGAGCAATCTTCCACACTAAATCCATCCAGCAGAATGATCAACCGCTTCTCTTCTGGAAGAGTTCCCGAGAAAATCAGGAATAATTGCTGTAATTTGGGTATATTGGAATTTTCATCATACAATCTTGAAAGAAAAGCCTCATCAAACGTCTGCTTCAGCATACGAGCGAGTTCCCATGCGATATGCTCATATAGCTTTTCCATCTTTTGATCGGGAGGAGACAAATGTAGATTATGTGTAATGACCAGATCCTTATCTGAGATCGTGATGTGTTGTTCAGACCAATGACACATAAGGGATGTTTTTCCGACACCCTCACCACCCGTAACCAATGCCGGCATAAATTGTTGAGCTAATGAATCTATCAGTTTGAAATCGTCTTCCTGAGGGATATACGCTGGTGATAACTGTCCCGAATACCAGCGATATTGAGCTAATATCCCCTGCATCACATCATTTTTCACATCGAGCGTTGGGAAAGTCATCTCCAGGTATTGATGGATATCGCGGAAAAGATCGCTGCTTAATTCTTCAGGGGAAGAATACGAATCGGTAATTTTAATATCAGGGTGGCGACGGGAAAGCTCTTCCACTTTATCGCGCAATTCCATCGCTTTTCTCGCAGAGGAATCCTGAATACTTTCACCCTGCATGAGTTCACGCAGATAAAATAAAGACAAACGAGGACGGTTAATATTGTCACTGGTCAATGCATGCAATATCTCGATTTCCGTCATGCTGTGAAGCTCTCCGGTCTTATCCCATTTACAGGTATGCCCGTATTGATAACCCAGTAGACCGACAAATATAAAATGATGCGATTGGCATTGGTCGATGCGGTGCAAACAGGCTCGTACAAGGCTCTCCGTTGAACGGGTATCTTCCGGGGTTATTCCCCAGCGCAAATCAATAACGTTCATTTTAATTCCACGGGCATCACATTCTTTGCGAAGACGCGGCATACAATCAGCGATCAAAGCATCACGGTCTTCCTGCATGTCACGGAAGGTGGACGACAAAAATATTGTCAATTCCTGTGAAAGAGTT
>DMDF01000158.1 GCA_003446605.1 Anaerolineaceae bacterium | reverse complement strand
CCCAAGACCGAAGGTTAAAAGATTTCCCTGTACCATTGGATTCAGACCCCACGATCCCTGATCTTCGCGATTCAAGATCGCATAATCATCAGCTTTCTGATATGCCAGAATATGTGCTTTTGCTTCTGTATACGCTTGCATGGTTCCGTGGCGATCAAGGTGGTTGGGAGTAATATTGGTCACCGCCGCGATGGTGGGTGAGATGGTCATTAATTCCAATTGAAAACTCGAAAGCTCCAGAACCACCCAATCATTTGGCTGTATCTCATGTAAATAGGTGATAAGGGGTGTACCGATGTTTCCACCAATCCAGGCATGTTGCCCTTGAATGCAACCTTGTTTTGCGATCTCTCCTACCAGTGTGGTGGTTGTGGTTTTACCTGCAGAACCGGTGATGCCGATTGATTTTGTCTGTAGCCCTTCGAAAAAGATCTGGGAATCATTGGTAAGTGGAATACCCCTTTTTTGTGCTTCTTTAATGATGGGGAGGTCAAGGGGTACTCCCCCAGAAATACAAACCAGGTCGCAGGTATCGAGCAAAGTGAAGGGATGATTTCCAAAAACTGTGTTGATATGTAGACCGCTAAGCTCCTGAATCGAATTTGAAAATTGTTGTTCTGGTCGGGCGTCATTTAAGGTAACATCAGCCTGATTTTCCGCGAGGAAACGTGCTAAAGCAGTCCCTTGCCGGGCTGCTCCTAATATCAACACCTTTTTTCCTCTGTAATCTTGCATTCTACTTCACCATGCTTATGGTAATACCTGCTAGAACGGAAAGGAGATTAATGATCCAAAAACGTTGTACAACCTGTGTTTCACTCCAACCGGATAATTCAAAATGGTGGTGCAAAGGAGCCATTTTGAATAACCTTTTTCCACCCGACAAACGGAAATAAACGACCTGAATAATGACACTCAAAACTTCGCTGACGGGCACAATGGCGATCAAAGGTAATAGCAACCACTGCCCGCTCATCAATGCCACAGTTGCCAGAGTAGCTCCAAGCGCCAGGGACCCGGTGTCACCCATGAACAATTGTGCGGGGTGTACGTTGAACCATAAAAAACCGAATAATGCTCCAACGATTGTGAAGCTGAAATTTGCCAGGAAGGTTTGCCCTTGGTTCAGTGCAATGACACCGTAAGCAGCGAAAGCGGTGATGGATATCAATGCGGCTAACCCATCCAGCCCATCTGTGAAATTCATAGCGTTCGAGAACCCAACGATGATAAATGTCGCGATCGGGATATATGCCACACCTAACGGTATAGGATCAGGGTAGCCCGGCCAATACAACTCAGGTACATGCAGGGCGTATTTAAGCACAAATGAGATAATCAGAGCGAAGATGGTCTGTACGAGGAATTTTGTTTTTGCTGACATTCCCAGACCTTTGCGTGGTCCACGAATACCTTCCCAGTCATCAATGGCTCCCAGGATGCTGTATACGATCATTACCGCCAATGGCACCATAACGGAAATTCCGGAAACATCAAAACCCAAAAGAGTGGCTGCGTTGAGCAGTACAGTCAAGATGATGACCGGTATGAGAATGATGAATCCACCCATGGTTGGGGTACCAAGTTTCTCAATGTGGCTTTCAGGACCATCTTCGCGGATGATCTTTCCAACCTTGAAATGGTGCATCAGTTTTATAAGCGGTCCTCCCCAAATAAGCGATAGGACGAAACTTAAGATGATCAGTGTAATCGATATGTTCGATTCTTTCATTGTGTTTGCTCCAAAGCAGCAGCGATGGTGTCCATTCTTAACCCATGTGAACCTTTGATCAAAACCACATCGTCTTGAGTAAGGTTGTATTTAAGTACTTCCACCGCTTCTGCAGAATTATTGACAGATGTAATTGCATTTTCTGCTAATCCAGCCTCGCTAGCAGTTTCTGCAATCTTTGCGCCTAATTTTCCTACCGTGACGAGATGATTTACTACACTGGCGGCATGTCTTCCGACCTGTGCATGACCCAGTTCTTCGTACTCACCCAGTTCAAGCATATCACCGAGAACAGCTATCTTGTGCCCTTTTAATTCTCGCAGTAAGTCCAACGCGGCGATCATGGATTCTGGAGTGGCATTGTAGGTATCATCCAGAATAAGGGCACCAGATTCGGTGCGAACTGTGACCAATCTCAACTGGGTATGTCCTTTGTGTAGTCCCTGAATGATCTCTTCCCAGTTCATGCCCAATGCTAACCCTGCTGCACTTGCGCGTAAAATGGTTTGTACGGAATGTCTTCCCAAGAGAGGTGCTTGAATGTGAAATTTCATACCTTCGTAATGCAGGTCGAAGATTATCCCTTGCAGCCCTTTTCCTTGGATATTATCCGCCCACAAGTGTGCTTTGGGGCTCAATCCATAAAACAACACTCTAGCGTTGGTCTTTTTAGCCATGGAACGTACCAATGGATCGTCGTAATTCAGGATCGCAATGCCATCGGCTGGGAGAGCTTCTACCAGTTCTGCTTTTCCTTGAGCGATCATCTGCTGCGAACCGGCTCTTTCAGCATGAACAGTTCCGATGTTGGTTACAATGCCTATTTCAGGAACTGCAATTTCGCATAGGAACTTTATTTCACCAGGATAGTAGAAACCCATCTCAAGGACTACACATTTATGCCCATACCCGCTGTTGATGAGGGTAAGGGGCAATCCGATCTCATTGTTATAGTTCCCCGGATTTTTATGGGTATGATAATGTTGTGCAAGCACTTCTGCCACCAGTTCCTTAGTGGATGATTTACCAACACTACCCGTAATACCAATCACGTGTGGGTCAATAACCTGTCGTTGATGAGCGGCGATTTTTTGCATCGCTCGAAGGGTGTTGCTTACCTTTACACCAAATGGCATTTCAGGGATGGCAAGCAAATCTTTTGTATCGATTTTCTCCAGGTCAATTACAGGGATCTCGCAGGCTGTCTCCTGATCCATCACGATCAGTTGCGCACCTTTTGCGATGGCTTGTGGGATGAATTGATGACCATCCACTCGATCGCCCTTGAGGGCAAAAAAGATGGATCCCGGGAGCACACGGCGTGAATCAATGGTCGCTTCTGCCAGAATTTTGGAATTCCGCTCCTTAATGTGGATGTTAAAAGAATCAAAAAAATCAGTTAATCGGATCATTCCCACTCCCATCTGCAAACAAGGTTTGCCGTACAGAGTCTGGTGGAATATCGAGCATCACGACCAATTCTTCCACAATATCACGGAAAACCGGGGCTGCAACATAAGAACCCCAGTACCCGATCTCCGGATCCGGTTTCTCGATCCAGACATAAACCAGGAATTGGGGATCATCCACCGGACCCCAACCAACAAAAGATGTGTTTGATAGGCTCGCATCATATTCCCCTTCGACAGGGACTTCGGCAGTGCCGGTTTTCCCGGCGATGCGATACCCGTCCACTAGTCCCAGTGAGCCTTCGCCACCTTCAAGTGATTCAGTCAGAAGCAGGTTGAGTGTATCCGCTGTTTTTTCACTGACCGGTACACTCAGAACCTGGGGAGTGGTCTCGTATATCTCTCCATTTTCGATGATCGCTTTTACAACATGCGGTTTCATCATCTTCCCATTATTGGCGATGGCAGAAATAGCGGTTGCCATCTGGATGGGTGTAACAGCCACACCCTGCCCGAATGCGTTGGTAGCCAGGTTGATGGGATACCAATCATTATCCCCGGGAATACTGAGCGGCCAAATCTCTTCCCCTCCCAGATCGATATTGGTGCGGCGACCGATACCAAATGCCTGCATATAGGAGTAAAAAGACTCTGCCCCCATATCTGTGGCGATCATGGAAAGGCACACATTCAGCGAATTTTGCATGCATCCTAGAATATCCTGTTTTCCCCATCCTTTGCGGTTCCAGTTATAAATATAACTACCGTAATACTCAAAATATGGACCAATATCGAATTCACTTTCCTCATCCACTTCCCCGGAATCGATGGCGGCAGCCATTGTCAACACTTTGAAAACCGAGCCAGGCTCATAGGTTTCAGAGATAGCCATGTTGAAGGGTGTGATGTCTTCCAATTCCTCTTCATATACCCAATATTGGTTAAGGTTGATGCGAGGTTGGCTTGCCATTGCCAGGATTTCACCGTTCGTAGGATTCATAACAATGACCGTGCCGGATTCAGCCTTGAAATTTTCAACAGCATCATCCAGCTTTTCTTCCACCATAGCCTGGATCTCTCGATCAATGGTCAGCACAAGGCTATCTCCTGATGGTAGGGTAGGAGTTTCTTCAATCATGTAAGGATCGAGGGGTATCTCCACAGTGACAGGAGGACCGGAAAGAATATCGTTGTAGTATTCTTCCACACCATAGAATCCCTCCCCATTTTTACGGTCGCGGAATTTATAGAAGCCAAGGATGTTTGATGCCAGGGTATTTTCGGGGTAAGCGCGTTTCAGGTGGGGATACCAGACCATTCCCCGCAAGCTGGGTTGGTCTGGATCTTCCCCACCAGGATTGAGTGTTTCGTATTCATCTTTGATCTTTGAAAGAGCGTCCACCACACCACCGGGAAGAAAATCAGCGATAATACCGTAGATATTCTTCCCCTCCCCATAATCAAGGGAGGCTGTTTCAAGAGCGGCTTCGTAATCTACTTCAGGAATGGCAGACAAAGTTTCAGCAATACTTTTGGGATTCATTACATATTGTAATAAGACACCAACTTCATATACTTCTTCATTCCCTGCCAACAGATGCCCCCACCGGTCATAGATATTCCCTCTCTCGGGATATACGATTTTCTTCTCGTATGTGAATTGTTCATCAGCCCATTCGCTGAGAGCAATATATTCATTGCTGTTCTGAATATGAAAGAGCTGGAAAATGATCACCAAACATAAAAATGTGGCGATTGCACCGATCAAATTAAGCCGTGCATCTGTTTTGAATTTCATGGCTGCTCTCCTTCATTGGTATCGGAGAACAGCAGATTTTGAAAGAAATCCCACAGGGATTCTTGATAAGCGGAGTTGAGCATTACATCCGCGTTATTCTCAGCGCCGGGAACGGGTGATGTAATTTCAATATCACGTCCTGGGTAGGATGGTAAAACCATGTAAGCCGTATTCTCTTCAGATATTTGTTCAAACCCTAATTCTTCAGCTCGTTTCGACATATTAGTATGAGAGACCAACCAGGCTAATTGTGTGTTTTCATTTGCTACTATCCGTTGCAGTTCTTCTTTTTTATCGATATAAGATCGTATTTCAAGACCTGCCGCAGCAGCCTGTGCACTGAAAACAAGATACAAGGCAAAGACGGTCCCAATGGTGATCACAGGCAGCACATACAGACCCAATTTTTGGATCTGTTTTCTGCGTGGTGTTTGTTGATATGCCTGTACCAGTTTTTTTGCCATGTCATCTCATCCGATTTTTTGCGCCACTCGCATTTTTGCACTTCGTGATCGGGGGTTTATTTTAATCTCATCCTCGCAAGCCATGATTGGTTTTTTTGTTAAGATAGTCAAGGACGCTTTATGACCGCAGTTGCAGGTTGGTTGTTCCGGTGGGCAAATGCAATCTTTGGATTCGCGCCGGAAGAACTCTTTTACGATACGGTCTTCAAGCGAGTGGAAAGAGATAACCGCGATCTTTCCGCCGGGAAATAGGTATTCCACAGCCTTGCTGATGCCGTTGCTGACCGTGGTTAATTCTTCATTAACTGCAATACGGATCGCTTGAAAAGTGCGTGTGGCTGGGTGGATTCTCCCATGTTGCCCATGGTAAACAGACAGTACAACTCTTGCCAGCTCGGTGGTTGTCTTAAGGGGACGAGCCGCGCAAATGGCTTTGGCGATTGCACGCGCTTTTGGCTCTTCTCCATATTCCCATAGAATGGTAGCCAGATCATGCTCTTCCCATCCGTTTACGATATCACTGGCGGTCAGTGCATCCTTACCGTTGAAGCGCATATCCAGGGGACCTTCTGCATGGAACGAAAAACCTCTTTCAGGGGAATCTACCTGCATAGAAGAAACTCCCAGATCGAAGAGAATAGCATCCATCCCCTCCCAACCAAGTTGCTTTAATGGACTGTCAAGATGGGTATAGGAGGAGTGAAAAAAGAAAAATCGTGAGGAGAAATTGGCGAGTCGTTGCGCCGCGATTGCCAAAGCATTTTCATCGACATCCAAACCTATTAAAAGCCCATCCGGTTGGCTTGCTTTCAGGATCGCTTCAGCATGCCCCCCGGCTCCGAGTGTGGCATCTACATACCTGCCACCACTGGTGGGGTTCAGGTAAGCTAATACCTCCCGGCTTAACACTGGTACATGAGGAAAAACCTGGTTCTGCTGCATCATGGTTCCTCGAAGGTGAGATCCAGATACTCAAGTTTCTTGTCCTTTAGATCAGATTTTTGCAGCTGGTCAGATTCTGAATTCCATTGCGATGCGGACCAGATTTCGAAGTAATCACCCGCCCCTGTGATGACAACGTTATCCTCGAGGTTGACCATATCGCGTAAATTCTGTGGGATTAAAATGCGACCGGATTTATCTGTTTCGATCAGAACTCCAAAGGAATAGAACAGGCGGCGTAATTTTCGTGCAGAAGGATCGATGATGTTGTGTGTGCGAAGTTTGTGAGATAATACCTCTAGATTATGTTGACTCATACACATCAAATTGTCATCAAACCCCAGGGTGATATAGGTGCCTTCCTGAAGATCCTCCCGGAAGCGGGCAGGGATTGTCAACCTCCCTTTTTCATCAATTGTGTGGTCGTACTGCCCAAAGAACATCTGTTCTACCTCTTGGAATAGCCAGAACGCCGGTCTCTACCGGCGCTCCACTTTCACCCATTATTCTCCACTTGTCCCCACATTATATACGATTTTGGGGTGTATTTCAAGATATTTTGACCCATTTTGGGCGAATTATTTTAGGCTAGAAAGGAGTAATTTTCTATGTTTTTTGACCTTCCTCTTGAACAGTTAGAGAGTTATAAACCGAATAGACAGGAACCTGATGATTTTTCTGCGTTTTGGGAAGGAACATTGAAGCAGATGCGCGAGAAACCCCTTGCTGTGGAAAGCAAGCAGGTTGATTTTGGGTTATCGATTTTTGAAACGTACGATGTTACCTTCAATGGCTATGGGGATCAGCCGGTCAAAGCCTGGTATATTCTACCGGCTGGGTGTAATAAAGACCTTCCCTGTGTGGTGGAATATATCGGGTATGGCGGTGGGCGCGGGTTCCCATACGACTGGTTGCTGTGGTCTGGTGCAGGGTATGCTACCTTTGTGATGGATACGCGTGGTCAGGGCAGCACCTGGCTTCAGGGTGATACTGCTGATATTCCTGATGTGGGTTCCAGCCCGCATATACCTGGTTTTATGACCCTTGGGATACTTCAACCACAGCAATATTATTACTATCGTGTCTTCTGTGATGCGGTGAGAGCTGTTGAAGCTGCCCGTAGCATGCCGCGTGTTCGTGCAGACCAGGTGGTAGTCTGCGGTAAAAGTCAGGGTGGGGGAATCAGCCTGGCAATGAGCGGTTTGATACCCGATCTGGCTGCTGTTTTAACCGATGTCCCATTTTTATGTCATTTCAAGCGTGCGGTTGCCATCACAGATACAGCGCCCTATAATGAAATCCGCCTTTTTTGTAAGACACATCGCGATAAAAAAGATCAGGTCTTTCACACGCTATCCTATTTTGATGGAATGAATTTTAGTTGCCGTTCGAACGCACCAGCGCTGTTCAGTGTGGGCTTAATGGATACTGTATGCCCTCCTTCAACCGTCTTTGCTGCATATAACCATTATGCTGGTGAGAAACAGATACGGATTTATGATTTTAATGAACATGATGGAGGGGGCTCTCATCATGAATTTGAACAGATCCAATTTCTAAAGGAAATTTTTAAATAACAAGAGGCGGAATCTCTCCGCCTCTTGAACATGCCCTTGCGAACGTTTATTCAAAACAGGTAGAAGGTTTGATATTGCCTGTTCGGCGTCCACAGAAAGCCGAACTACTGCTGAGCCGACCGCTGAAAACGTCCTCCGATTCATCCATGTGCATGCTGAATTCCCCGGAGGTTCCATCTGTATTTTCCCAGATCCCTTTCACTGTGCCGCCATCTTGCTGGATTGTGCCAATGAAGGAAATGGAATTGTGATTGGCAACCACGGTTATTCCGCTGATCTTATCTCCTTGTACCAGAAAATCAACAACATATCCCTTGCTGCTGTTGCCCATCCAGATTGTCCACTGACCGTCCCAATCCACCAGGACAACATTCACTGCAGTAGGAACAGCTGTGGACGTGCTAACAGCTTGCTCTTCTACCACAACGGCAGTTGCTTGGGGCGCCAGAGTGGGGATAACCACCTCGTCGTCGTTGTCCTCATAAAATGGGTAACTACAAGCCACCGAAATGATCGTGAGACAAACGATGGAAATAATTGTTAATATTAATGGCTTTCTCATTGTGTTCCTCCTATATCAACTCAATATAATTGTATGTTAATCCTAGGAAATTTCAATAACAATCTCCTTAATGAAAGGGATGTTTTTTCCCTGATTCCCACTGTTTTACTTTTCACAAATCAGCTGATCGAGGTCATTGGCGTAGAATGTTGTGATGCTCGTATCCGTTACAAAGACCGCCTTGGCTTTGACCAGTCCGTTTTCGGTTTTACAACCTAGTAGAGATGCGCGCAATCCATTGGGGAAAGTGATTTGAGATGTGTCAATGGGCATGTAGACAAAGGTTCTATCTTTCCCTGCGAGAAGTGTAAAAGAAAGGGAATAGGGTTGTTGTACCTGCGCGGGGAAGAATTCGGTCGCGCTGTCATTCGACGGGTCCAGTACCTTAGGATAAAGAGCCTGACCAGAAAGAAAAACAGCATCATCTTGCATGAGAAATTCTTGTACCTGTGCGGCTGTAAATGGTGCAGAAAAATCTGAGTCCCCATTTACCGCAGTCGAATTCAAGAACTCTGGATAGGATTGTGGAAACTGCATGGGTGGGTAGATCTTCTCTAAAAGGGGGAGTAGGATACTGACAGCGCATAGAATTACAAGGAAAACAATAGCTGATTTTCGCGATTTGTGCTGATCTTCACTTGTGTTATTTACAGGGTCGTTCTCATTGTGTACCGGATCATTTGGCGCGACCAATCGATCGATGATATGGATCAAACCGGCTGCATAAAAGAGCAACACGATCCAATCCACCGGTACAATGTAACGTCCTCCGGAAGTCTTTGCAAAAGCAACTCCGATCAGGTAAGTGAGCATGACGAGCATGGGTATGCTGTACGCCTTTTTACTTTTTCTGCGGAATGCAAAAATACCTGCGCTGATAATGATCAGGTTTAGGGCGACCAGGAATAAAGCTTGCGTACCCAGTGTCCCATCCCAATCTCGTGACCATGGGGTCATCTCCCAGGTGGTCGTGATCATGTCCTCCACATTTCCAGTTTGAAAAGTTATGGGAAGCGATAAGAATACCGCTAAAAGGTTATGGAGTAGATGATTTATGGTGGATGACAAAATTCCACTGACCCCGGTGAGTCCTTGGCTATCCTTGGAAAAATTGATAGAAGAGGATGTTTTTGTATTAATAGTGGCTGAAGGATTATCCCAATCCACGATGTTGACAAAATCACCCAGGTTATTTTCTACGAAACTGAGGGTATTGAAAAATTCACCGGGTTTTGAGGATGACAGAGGAATCAGCTGTGGCTCATTCACATCATAACTCTGTTCATTTGTTTCTATGCCATAGCGGTTCTCGAAAATGACATATTTGAGGTTATTCCAGGCAGTAACCGGGGCTAAACCGAGCGATGTATTGCGCATAGCCCATGGGGTGATTACCAATAGACACATTAACCCGAACTGCGCAAATTGAGAGAGCCGTTTCCAAAAGCTCCCCTTGGCTTTGATAAATATAAACAACAGAAATATCGGCAGAAGAGCCCATACATTGTCACGGATCAATGTGCACAAACCCAATACTGCTCCTGACAGATATAAGTAAATGCGTTGTCCTTCCGGATCACGATACCATTTGATCAGGAAAAAACAAAAGAGTGCCAGAAAGACAGATAAAAAAGGTTCGCTCATCATGAATTTTGGGGTAGAAACGGTCCAGATGACCAGCGAATTAGCCATGGAATTGTATATTTTCATGATGGCAAAAACGGAAGCCAGTAACCCGACCGGTCGAGAATGTAATTCTTTGCCGATCAAGAAGATCAATGCCGGCAGAAGTGCAATGAAAATTACCTGAAGATTAATAAGTGTTCTGTAGCTGTTTCCGCTGAAAAGATGCAGAAAGAAAAGGAAAGCAGTATACAAAGGTTTGCTTACTGCATTCCCTGAGAAAGCGCAAAAAGGCTGCCCTTGCATGGCGGATAGTGCGCAGGCATCATAGGTTTGTGCGTCCGAATTTGGATAAAACTCATTGTTGGGAAGGAAAGGTCCGGGGTTAAAGGTAGAGGTATACTGTGGTGCGTTTATCCACAGCAACGCTGCGAAAACCCATATGATAAAGAACAGAAGCGTATCAAGATGCTTTTTATGAGGTAATTGTTTTTTGATGATTCCCCTGAACACATAAACGATAAAAATTCCTGAAACAACTTGGGTTATGGTAAGCGGCACCCCCAGACTATCCCAAAAGATATCTCGCTTCAGACCCATTTTTGTTTGAGCGACCACGATCCAGATGACAATTGCCATCACTAAAAAGACGATGCTGGCTATTCGTTCATTATTCTTCGTTCTTATTTTTT
This sequence comes from Anaerolineaceae bacterium, assembly GCA_003446605.1. Taxonomy (GTDB): domain Bacteria; phylum Chloroflexota; class Anaerolineae; order Anaerolineales; family Anaerolineaceae; genus UBA4781. The sequence continues at coordinate 19,964 of DMDF01000158.1, read as the reverse complement.
GGAGATTCTTTTTTGGGGGGAATATCCAACGAATGAACCAAATTAATAGTTGTAGAAATATCCATAAAATGAGTGGTTTGAGCCGTTCGAAGATAGCTTGATTCCCTGGGAAATGGGCAACCGGGAGAAAGGAAAAATACCAGCTGATGATCCATAGTAAACCTAAAACATATAGACAGGTTCTTTTCGAGATGAAGGATTGCTGTTGCGTATTTATCCATTTCCTAATTTTGTTGTTCTCATTGACTACCGGTAAATAAATTTGAAGAATACCGATGAGGACAAATAATGCTAATAGACAAATTCGTTGTGTCGAAAGACCAAATAAAAACGGTAGATTTCCTTCGCTGGGAATGTTTATTAAATAAACGGCACACGCAATTGTAACGACAAATGAGAGAAATGAAAAAAAACGAGGTTTACGGTCCATAGAAAATATTTTGATCTTCAGAATTATTTGCTTTTGGTGAAGAATCCAGATAAATAAAGGAGCCAACAAAATTGACGAGGAATAATCCAAATAAGATATTGGCAATTACGGGTGGTTGGTAGATTGCTACCATTCCTAAAATACTCCAGAAAATGGATTCCAGTTTCATCACTTCTATTGCACGAAAACTGGAAAGCCCTAGTCTGCATAAACGGTGATAGGTATGGTCAGTACTGGCTTTGTAGAATTTCACTTTGTGCCTGATGCGCGAGAATACCACCAGAAACATATCAAAAAGTGGAACGGTGAAGAACATAATAGGGAAGAACCAGCTGGATGCTTGCGGCAGGTCAACCGGGTTTAGAAGAATTGAAACAGCTGATAAAATGAACCCCAGGAATAAGGAACCAGAATCTCCTAGAAAATAAATAGCCGGAAATGAGTTGAAAACGGACATTGCGATTAACATACCCAGTAAGAAGATCATCATTAATGCAATGTTTGGTTGTGCGTAGGTGATAGCGCTGATCCCCATTAGAACGACTGCGATCTGCGAAAGTTGGATGACCAATCCATCCATGCTGTCAATGAAGTTGAATGCGTTCGATAGTCCGATTACCCACAGATAGGTGATCGCGATATCCAGAACAAATGCTACCGTGTTTGATAATTGAAAGGGTAGTAAAGACCCCTCAAATATCTGAACATGAATTCCCAGTAAAATTAAAACAGTAGTCGCAATAAATTGCCCTAAAAATTTTTGAAAAACGCTAATGCTTTTATGGTCATCGATCAAACCCGTTACAAAGACGATTGAGCCAGCCGCAATGATTTTAATGATATCTGTATCGAAACCGGTGAATTTTACCAAAATGGCGATCACTAGTCCGATGAATAAAACTAGACCCCCGGCGCATGGTGTGGGTTTGTTATGGATCTTGCGAGGTGATGAGCGCGGATCGTCAATTAGCTTGAGTTTTCGAGCAAGCCATGTTGCAAGCGGCGATAATAGGGTACCTAATAATAATCCAACGAGAATATTCACCAACAAGTTGCAATAATTCAATTTCAAACCCTACCTAATTCTGAATACAATTTGTATGTTTCTGCGTTTACTTTTTCTTGCGAATAATTCTGAACTATAAATTCTCTTCCCTGCAATCCCATCTTGATCGATTGTTCTGGGTGTTCAACCATGTAGATTATACTACTTGCTAAAGCTTCTGAATTATGGGGTGGTACAAGAAAACCGGTTTGCTGGGGGATGACAAGCTCCCGACAACCCGGTACGTCTGTTGTAATAAGAGGGATGCCACATGCTGCCGCTTCGATCAGACTGGTGGCTAATCCTTCTCGGTAAGAGGGCAAACAGACCACAAAGGCTTGTTGGTAGATCTGTGCCATGTCGTTTTGCCAACCCCACCATTCAACCACACCTTCTTTCAGCCATTCCTGTAATTCATCATTACCAATGGAAGAGGGGTTGCCCTCATCGATGGATCCTACTAGCACAAAAACCATTTCGGGGCGCTGCTGCTTTGTAATGCGTGCAGCTTCCACAAATTCATAAATGCCTTTGTCTTTCAACAGCCGTGCGGGGAAGATGATATTTCGTGTTTTCTTTTGTTGCTCCGGGTTCACCGGCTTGAATTTTTCCACATCCACCCCGGCGCCATTGATGAGATGTGCTTGCTCGGGTTCGATGATACGTCGTTTGAGGTAATAATCTCTATCTGTTCCATTCAGGAATATCACTGTTGTATTCTTTAATGCATGCCGCATTAAAGGGATTAAAAAAGAACGGATGATTCGGGTCAGAATTCCATTGTTGATAAAAAGGTATCCCATTCCAGTGATCGTATTGACGGTTTTTATCTGTTTTTTCTTTTTCGCAGCCAGCGATCCATACAGTACGCTTTTCATCGTGAAATTATGAAGAATATCTGGCTGCAATCTAGTTAGAATTTCTATTGTCTTGTGGATGGAAGTTAATTCTCTGAAAGGGTTCATCCCTTTTCGGGTTATCGAGAATTCATGCCATTCAAAACCTTCCTTTAACAATTTCTCACCATAAACACCTTTTGGAGACAATAAACTCACATGATAACCCTTAGATCGCATGAAGATGGAAAGTGAAAGGTTATAATTGTAGAGGAACCAGTCGGTATTGGCAAAGTATAGGATTTTCATATTGGCTTTTTTATAATCGGTTCAGTTTTTCAGCATGTTTCTGCTAATTATTCTAAATTATTTTTAGGTTAGGAGATAGGTACTTTTGTAAACTATCTCATCTCCAGTATAATTGGTGGACGAAAAAAAGAGGTATAAATTAGTGCAACAATCAAAAAAACAAATTTACGATAGCACCAAAAGAAAACATCCAGCCATCGAAGAACTGCTCGCTTTATTTCAATATAAAGACCTCATCATGCAATTAACCAGGCGCAATATCATTACACGCTATAAACGCTCTGCATTAGGTATTGCCTGGACCATGTTGAACCCCCTAGGCACTATGATCGTGATGTCTGTTGTTTTCTCAAGAGTTTTTAATAGAACAGAAGCGTATCCCGTGTATCTACTGTCAGCGTTATTGGGTTGGCAGTTTTTCAGCCAGACCACATCTGGCTGTATGAATTCGATGCTGTGGGGCAGCGGTCTTTTCCAACGCTCCTATTTACCGAAAGCGGGTTTTGTTGTTTCCACGGTTTTCTCAGGTATCATCAATCTTCTCTTTTCACTCGTACCTCTATTTTTGATCATGGCTATTATTCATGTTCCTTTTCGCCTTTCATTGATCGCGCTTCCATTGGTGATCTTAATTTTGGCGGGCTTTACATTAGGAATTGGTTTGCTCTTATCGTCGTATGTGGTGATTTTCCCGGATCTGAGTGAAATGTACCCCGTTCTTCTGACGGCATGGATGTATATGACCCCCATCATGTTCCCGGAGGATATTTACCTGGATATTTTGGGTGGCTGGATTCTAAAATTAAATCCGCTTTATCATATATTAAGGTTGTTCCGTATGGTAATTTATGATGGAGTATTCCCAACGTCTGATCAATGGTTGATTGCAACTGCTATTTCAGTAATAACAATTTTCATAGGGTGGATGGTTTTTACAAAACAGGCAGATCAATACGGATACAGAGTTTAATATGGCACAATCAACCTCCAATTTAAATTTAGCAATTCGATTGCACAATGTGGGAGTGGAATATGATATGCCCACAGATCGCATTAATACCATTAAAGAATATTCGATCCGTTTGATGCAGGGCAAGATAAAACGAAAAAAATTCTGGGCGCTTAAAAATGTCGACCTTGAAATAAGTCAAGGTGAGATTTTTGGAATATTAGGGCGTAATGGTGCGGGTAAATCTACTCTTCTAAAAGTGATTTCGCGTGTTCTTATACCTACCGAAGGGGACGTTTGGATTTGCGGGGTGGTACACCCCTTGTTGCAATTAGGAGCTGGTTTTCATCCAGAATTGACGGGGAGAGAAAACATTTTTCTCAATGGAACGATCCTCGGGCATACGAAAAAGGAAATTGAGGAAAAATTTGATGAGATTGTTGATTTCTCGGAGATAGCTGATTTCATCGAGTCTCCATTGCGAACATATTCCTCAGGAATGAAAGCGCGCCTTGGATTTTCAGTTGCGACCGCATGGATGCCGGATATCTTGGTGGTGGATGAGGTTTTGGGTGTGGGCGACGCCGCATTTCAGCAAAAATGTAGTGAACGAATGTTATATTTCAGAGAGCATGGATCCACGATTATACTTGTTTCTCATTCCCCGAATACAATAACTAACCTTTGCGAGCGTGCCATTTGGTTGGATCATGGAAACATCGTAGCAAGAGGTAATGCATCCGAGGTTAGCGCACAATATAATACGGCGACCATGGGGAAGAGATTATGAAATTCACAGAAACATCCATCAAAGATGTTTTGGTAATTGAGCCTACTGTGTTCGAAGACCAACGCGGTTTCTTCATGGAAGCCTATCATTTTCAGCGTTATGCGGAGGCTGGTATTAGTACTGTATTTGTTCAAGATAACCAATCTCTTTCAATAAAAGGGACGTTACGTGGGCTGCATTATCAGGTAGCTCATGTGCAGGGAAAACTCGTGCGTGCAGTAAGGGGTTCAATATTTGACGTTGCTGTTGATCTGCGCAGATCCTCTCCTTCTTTTGGGAAGTGGGTTGGGGTTGAATTAAGTGCTGAAAACAAAAATCAATTATGGGTTCCACCCTGTTTTGCGCACGGTTTTTACGTTCTATCAGATCAAGCTGAAGTACTGTATAAAACTAGCGATTACTATGATCCCCAGGCGGAACGCTGCATCATGTGGAATGACCCTGATATTGGCATTGAATGGCCAATTGACCCGCAAGCTCCTTTACTCCTCTCCTCGAAAGATCAAGCTGGGGTCAACTTTAAACAAGCGGAGGTATTTGAATAAGATGTTGAAAACCATCCTTGTTACAGGTGGGGCAGGTTTCATTGGATCGAATTTCATTCGTTTTGTACTTACTGAAAAACCAGATGCCACTGTGATCAATCTTGATCTTTTAACCTATGCCGGCAGTCTGGAGAACCTCCGTGATTTGCCATCGGCTGATCGCTATACCTTTGTCAAGGGTGATATTTGTGAGCAGGAGAAAGTGGCGAATATTCTACGAGAGCGTAACGTGGATACCATCGTCAACTTTGCTGCAGAATCACACGTTGATCGCTCCATTCATAGTCCGGGTGTGTTTATTCAGACTAATATCTTCGGTACCTTTTCTTTGCTTGAAGCAGCACGCAAAGTATGGCTGGAGGAAAATAAACAGGGTCAACAGGATGTGCGCTTCCACCATATATCTACGGATGAAGTGTATGGTTCCCTTGAGCCGGGTGATCCGGCATTTCAAGAGTCAAATCCCTATTCCCCTAATTCCCCCTATGCCGCCTCGAAAGCCAGCAGCGATCACCTGGTAAATGCTTATGTTCACACTTATGGATTACCAGCTACGATTACCAATTGCTCAAACAATTATGGACCTTACCAATTTCCCGAAAAACTGATCCCTTTGATCATTTTGAATGCGGTAGATGGAAAACCGCTTCCAGTGTATGGTGATGGGAAACAGGTCCGTGACTGGCTGTATGTAGAAGATCATTGTAAAGCCATCTGGGCTGTGCTTGAAAAAGGAATGGTTGGAGAGAGCTACAATATCGGTGGAGAAAATCAGCCCACCAATCTGGAGATCATTCATACCATTTGCTCGATTCTGGATGAGAAAATACCAAACTTGCCTTACACTCCACACAAACAACTCATTACTTTTGTGACAGATCGCCCCGGTCATGATCGTCGATACGCGATGAATATTGATAAAATACGGACTGAGTTGGGATGGACCCCAGATAATGAATTACGCAAAGGGTTGTACGCAACTGTGGAATGGTATCTAAAAAATAAAGAATGGATCAAACGTATACATGAAAAACCGACCTATCAGGATTGGTTGGATGAGAATTATTCGAAGCGAGGGTAGCTATGCGAGGAATTATCTTGGCAGGTGGGAAAGGTACCAGACTTTTCCCATTGACAAAAGCAGTCAGTAAACAATTGTTACCGGTTTATGACAAACCCATGATCTACTATCCCCTGGGTTCATTAATGATGGCAGGAATTCGTGAAATCCTGTTGATCAGTACCCCGCAAGACCTACCCCTTTTCGAGCGCGTTCTGCAGGATGGCAGCCAATGGGGAATTTCCATCCAATATGCCGAACAAAGTGAACCGCGTGGATTGGCAGATGCTTTTATAATTGGTGAGAAGTTTGTTGGTGATGAACCGGTTTGTTTGATCCTGGGAGATAATATTTTCTTTGGTTATGGCTTTGACCAGAAAATGAGAGATGCAGCTGAGATTACAAAAGGTGCCATGATTTTCGCTTATCCTGTCCGTGATCCACAGCGCTATGGTGTGGTGGAGTTTGATGCTCAAGGGCACGCCATTTCGCTTGAAGAAAAACCGCTGAATCCTAAATCCAATTATGCAGTGCCAGGTTTATATTTTTATGATAACCGGGTTGTTGAATTTGCCAAAGCGTTGAAACCTTCTGCACGAGGCGAGATTGAGATCACGGATCTCAACCGTATCTATATGGAACGCAAATCCCTAAATGTAAGCATTTTAGGTCAGGGCATTGCCTGGCTGGATGCAGGAACACATCAATCTTTGATGCAAGCCTCCAATTTTATCCAGACCGTGGAAGAACGTCAGGGTATTATGATTTCCTGCCCTGAAGAGATTGCATTCAAAAATGGGTATATTGGTAGAAGTCAACTGCAAAAACTTGCTGATGAATACAGTTCAAATGGCTATGGAGAATATCTGGAAGTGTTATTAAACCAGAAAGGCTAAGATGAGAATTTTATTATTGGGAAATACTGGGCAGGTCGGTTGGGAGCTGAACAGAACATTGCTAACGCTTGGTGAATTGGTTGCATTGGATTACCCCCAGATAAATATGGCAGATCCGACAAATATTCGAGATACCGTGCAGGAATTAAAACCGCAGGTAATTGTAAATGCCACCGCCTATACCAATGTGGATAAAGCCGAGGAAGAACCGGAACTGGCTGAAGCTATCAATGGTGTAGGTCCGGGTATTCTGGCGGAAGAAGCGCGTAAGATAGGAGCTGCCCTGATCCATTACTCTACGGATTACGTTTTTGATGGTACCAAAGGGCAACCCTATACCGAAGAGGATATTCCTAACCCTATTAATCAATATGGGCTGACCAAGCTGCATGGGGAGCAAGCTGTTCAAGCGGTGAGCGGAGCTTTCATTATTTTTCGCACCAGTTGGGTTTATTCCATGCGCCGTCCCTGTTTTGTGACCAAGGTATTGGAATGGGCGAAGACACAGCAGGTATTGCGTATAGTCGATGACCAGATCAGCAGCCCAACCTGGGCACGTATGCTTGCTGAAGCCACTGCTCAAATATTGGCACAGGGATGGCTGGATCCTTGTCAATATATTGCCGAGAAAAGTGGCATTTATCATCTGGCAGGGAGAGGGTTTTGCAGCAGGTATGAATGGGCAGAAGCAATTTTAGAACAAGACACTGAAAGACAAAAAGCTAAAAAACTTATTCCTGTTAAATCTCACGAGTTTTCAACACTAGCAGAAAGACCATGTTTTACAGCCCTTGAGGTAAAGAAAATAGAAAGTGGGTTCGGTATTGTATGTCAAAACTGGAAAAAACAGCTCTCTTTCTTGTTCATGGATAGGGAAAACATTAATAAATAAATGTTTATGATCGTAATCGATGTATTTTAATAAAAGGAACTAACGAGTAAATAGGTGATAAAAATGAAAGATACGATCAACCAAGTTATTAGTATATGTCTGGCTTTTGACGATAAATATGCCGATCCTGCTAGGGTTGTGATTACATCGATCCTGTGCAATGCTCTTGATGAGGATTCATTCGATTTTTATATTCTGGATGCGGGAATATCTGATGTTAATAAAGCGAAAATTGAAGAATTAAAATCGATAAAAGATTTTAGTCTAAATTATTACACGATTGATCAAGATGACTTCAATGCATATCCAGTTCCGACAAATACCCATTTTCGAAAGGTAAATTACTATCGATTGATAATTCCATCCCTATTTCCTAATTTGGATAAAGCCATCTATCTGGATGTTGACACGATTGTTAAAAAAAGTTTACGAGGATTATTCAATATCGATATTTCGAATTATTTCCTGGCTGCTGCAAAAAGCTCCAATTCTGAAATGAATATAAAGCGAATGGAATTGCCTGAGACAGCTTCCTATTTTAACAGCGGTGTTTTGTTGATTAATTGTAAAAAGTGGAGGCAGCAAAATATCGAACAAGAATTCTTTAAATTTATAAAAAATAGTCCACTAGAAAAATTACGGAATGTTGACCAAGATGTTATAAACGGGGTACTGTATGATTCCATTTATCCTTTACCACAAAACTGGAACGTCGAGACTCGTAATGATATTATGTACCCGGATTACTATAAAGAATTTTTGGAAGATCCTTATATCAATCATTATTGCAGTTCTGATAAACCATGGAATCAGAATACAAAACAGGATACCAGCGATTATAGGCATTATTTGGAAATCGCCGACAATCTGCAATTGACTGATAATTATGACCTGAGCAAAGTCATTCAAATCACAACACGACGATTCGATTTTGATTTGATCACTACCCCGAATTATGCGTGGAAATATACGGATATTGTTTTTGAGGAAATGAGCGCGCTGCTTATCAGGCAAATAGCAAAGGGGATTGAAACATTTGTTGATATTGGCGCCCATTACGGTTTTTATTCAACACTGGTTGGTCTTGCGAATCCAGATGTTGATATATATGCATTCGAACCGATCCCTGAGAATTATGAGATCCTCAAGAAGAATCTTGATCTCAATGGAATTAAAGCAAAAACGATCAGAAAAGCCATATCAAATACTAAAGAGAAACGCCCTTTTCAGGTTTCAGTACAATCCAGTCAATCGGGTTTTATCGCAAACCCCGATGAAAAAGTGATAAAAACTATCATTGTGAATACTGAAACGCTTGATGAATATCTTGATCGATTCTCAAATAAATCTGTTTTGATCAAGATGGATACTGAAGGCAATGAAATCCATGTTTTAGAGGGTATGGAAAATCTACTACAACAAATACCCGATATTCGTCTGCTCATCGAGTTTAATCCATCTTGTTTGATTGCCAATGGTACCGATCCACAGGATCTTCTGGATAAAATTCTCGATTTGGGATTTGATATTTACGTCGTATGTGATATGGAACTGCAATACAGGAAATTTGACCGCTCTCAAGATTGGCAATCCTTTATGGGGGAGAGAACTTATAGAAATTTATTTTGTGTTCGGAATGACCGCTCACTTTCGGTATGCTTTTTCTCACATTCATCCGGATTGGCAGGGTCAGAACGTTCCCTGCTCGAGTTGACTTCAGAATTAATAGTGGATTATGGAGCTCTGTGCACGGTTGTTCTTCCTTCCGAAGGACCGCTTGTAGAAAGCCTTGAAAAAAATGGTATCAGCACCATTCAGATTCCGACGAGATGGTGGTGTGCGGATAAAAATCTCGAGATTAATGAAAGTGAGATAAATAATCTTTATTTAAGCTCATTTTCATCTCTGCAGAATAATCTGTCATTGATAGAACAGATCAATCCTGATGTGATTATCACAAACAGTTTGGTGATTCCTTGGGGCGCTCTGTCTGCTTATTTACTGAAGAAACCGCACCTTTGGAATGTTACTGAGTTTGGAGAAAAGGATCATAATCTCAAATTCTTTTACCCGTTCCCAGAAGTGTTGGATTTTATCTATGATATGTCTGACAGGATTGTTACCAATTCCTTGGCAATCCGTAAAACCCTTTTTGGTAAGTATCCATCTGATAAATTAGACACCATTTATCGCTATATTGAAATTCCTGAGAAAATAAAGAACGTTGAAAATAAAGAACAAATTTTCCAAAACCCCGAAGCATTTCATCTGATAATATACGGTTCAGTGGTGCGTTCAAAGGGACAAGAAGACGCGGTTCGTAGTATAACCGAATTGATTAAAAACCGTCATCGCAATGTAGAACTCAGTATTGTGGGACCTGGGGACTCTGATTTTGTGAATTTCCTTGGAAGCTTAATTTCCAAAAATGGATTGAATGATGAGATTCATATGATTCCATTTACGAACGATATCTTGTTCCTTGTGGAATCAGCCGATGCGGTTTTGGTTTGCTCGCAAATGGAGGGATTCGGTCGAGTGACATTAGAGGGTATGTTGTTGGAGAAGCCGATTGTTGCAACAAACACAGGAGGTACTCCTGAATTAGTAAAGGACGGCAAAACAGGATTGTTATATACACCCGGAAATTATAACCAATTGGCAGACCAAATCGAAAAACTTATGGATAACCCGAGTCTTGCAAGGAAACTTGCGCATAATGGGTACAGTTTTGCCAAACGTAATTTCACGAAACAAAATTTTGGTGGAAAATACCACAGAATTTTGAAAGAAATGAGGGATGAAGGATATCGCAACAAAAATAGCCGATCAGAATTTCTTTCTCAACTTTATCACGAATTGCTTTTTCATAAAGAGAATGAATTCAATACGCTAAACAAGCAGTATGATACGCTAAACAAGCAGTATGATACGCTAAACAAGCAGTATGATACGCTAAACAAGCAGTATGATACGCTAAACAAGCAGTTTTTTGAAGAAAGAGAAAAGGTAAAACAGCTTGAATGTCAAATAATCGAAAGAAATCAATATATACATAATTTAGAATCTGAAATGGATAATTTACAAATTGAAAATGTAAGCTATGTATTAAGCACCAGTTGGCGTATTACTCGCCCTTTGCGACGGTTGGTAAATTTCTTTAGGAGGATACAGCATGTTCGATAAAAGAAAAGAGTGGCGAGTTATAAAAAAGAGCTATATGTTCGATCCTTTCTTTTATCTTAAACATAACCGCGATGTACGCCTGGCAGATGTTGAACCACTCAAACATTTTATTCAATTTGGTTGGAAGGAGGGTCGAGATCCTTCCGAATTCTTCGATACTTGTTTTTACCTTGAAAATAACCCGGATGTTGAGAAAGCAGGTATAAATCCGCTATACCACTTCCTTCTGTTTGGTTTTTTGGAAGGAAGAAAAGCTAAATCATCTTATGATGCTTATTTTTATTGGCGCCGGTTGAATGGTTATCAAAAGGGATTATTTAACATAATCAAACAGTACAAAAATGCTATCATCATTCATAAAAGTGGATTATTTGATAAGGACTTTTATTTTAGACAAAACCCTGATGTGCAGAAAGCTTTCACGAAAAGTATTTACTGGAAATGGCGCAACGGCAAAAATCCCTTACTACGTGTGATTGGCAAGTTTAAAACATCCTCAGTAATCCATTACGTATTTCATGGTGCTTGCGAGAATAGAGATCCCAATTCCTGTTTTTCAACGAGTTTTTACATCAACCAGTATCCTGATTTGCGAAAAGTAAAAAATCTCAATCCATTTGTACACTATATTCGTTTTGGACAATTCGAGAATTGCCTTACCAATCCAAATTTGCAGCAGGAAGTCCTCACTGATCTACTGCAGTACTCTTCTGGGTTGATTCGTGAATATTCTGAGCAGTTACAAGCTAAACAGGTTACTGTTATCATAGAAGCTGGGGAAGATTGGAAGGACTTGCATAACCGGCTGGAAAATGTATTATCCCAAACTCATCAACATGTCGAGTTATTCATTGTGGATTGGCAAGAGGATCCTAAGATTGTTGATTTGATTGGGAAATACGTAAAGACACATCCGCAAAAGATCAACTACTTCACTGCTTCTGAACAGCGTAAAAAAGATAGTGCATTATTCAAGGAGGCGCTTCAGCAGGCAACATCCGAATTCATTTGGATTGTCCCTGAAGGGAATATCTGTGATGACAATTTTCTCGATGAATTGTTGGTATATTTTGCTGATGAAAGCGTGATGGCAGCTTACAGCCCTACTAAAATTCTCGTTTCTCAGACCAAAGCTTCTCAAAAACCTCCATTGACTGCGGAAAGATGGATCAAATCGGCTTCCCAATGGGTCAACCAGAGAAAATATTTCGATGATGAGCTGCAATTGTATCGAGCAGCCTGTATCTTCCGAAATATATTTATGTCGGATCTCGTCACCAAGGAAATTCCCGCTTTACAGACGGATGAAAACTTTCGTAATTTTCTGCTCCAGATCATCAATGGAGGAGCCATTGCTTTTTCAGATTCGGCCACGCATTGGATGAAAGAGCAGGTAATATCACCACGCTCGGACGAGTCATTGATGGTTGAATCTTGGATGAGGGAGCAGGAACTTCTATCGATCGTCCGCACACAATACCAGGTTCCATTGCAGAAGATCGAAAAGAACTACGAGAAGGACCGTGGGATTGTTCTGATCCATGATCCATCCCAAATGGAAGATTTCATAGAAAAATATGATATTGAGAAGATCATCAGGGAGGATGTGCATCTCAACATCATGATCTCCGTTGTTGCCTTTTCGCTTGGAGGTGGTGAGATTATGCCCATCCGTCTGGCTAACCAGCTCAAACAGATAGGCCAATCTGTGATAATCCACAGTCTTCGGTCGAGTGAACGTGTTGCCAAGGTGCGGGATATGCTCGATCCTAGTATCCCCGTGGTTACCACGAATAAAGTGAAGGAGATGGCGTTGATCTTGAAGGAATTCGATATCAATGTGATCAACACCCATCACCAGGCAAATCAATCCTTTATCGCGAGCGTTCTCAATTCTGATAAGCAACTTCATCAGAAAATTTTCCACGTGGGAACTTCACATGGAATGTACGAAAATTTCCCCGAAAATACACTAAGAATAATCTATGATCGTATAAAGGATGGTGTGGACCATTGGACGTATGTAGCTGATAAGAATACTCTTCCGTTCAAACAGCACGGTTTATATAGGGATGAAAAATTCACCAAGATACCCAACGGAATGAAAATCCCTCGCATACAACCCATTGATATCACCGGCTTGGGAATTTTCCCAGAATCATTTGTGGGATGTGTTGCCAGTCGTGCCATCCCCGAAAAAGGTTGGCTGCAAGCTATCCAAGCGATCAAGCTTGCCCGTCAGATTTCTGGGAAAGATATTCATCTGCTCCTGATTGGTGATGGAGAGATTTACCAGCAATTATTGAAGGAAAGTTTACCGGAGTATATTCACCTTCTAGGATTTCGAGATAATCCCTGTGATTATTATGCTATTTCCGATGTTTGTTTGATTCCTTCCTTCTATCGTTCTGAAAGTGCACCCTTATCACTGATCGAATCACTGCTCTGTCATAAACCAGTCATCTCCAGTGATATTGGTGATGTTGTAAAAATGCTTACCATTAATGGTGAGCTAGCAGGCGATGTTTTTAAATTGGATAATTGGACTGTACCGGTTGATGTACTGGCAAACAAGATTGTAAATTATGCTACCGATACGGATCTCTATCAGAAGAAGGTAGCTTTGGTGAAACAAAAAGCACAGGAATTTGACATCGTCAATATTGCTAAAAAATATCTGCAGGTTTATCAAACGCGTTTTATAGATAATACGACCTATGACAAAATGATTGCTATTCAAACCATTGACGATGACAATCAAATGCTAAATAATGCAGTGAAAGCACAAGATTCTATTAAAGTGTCTGTCATCGTGCCTAACTACAATCATGCCAAATACTTGCGCCAGCGTTTAGATAGTATTTACAATCAAACTTATCGTAATTTTGAGGTGCTGCTACTGGATGATTGTTCCAGTGATAACAGCCGATTGATCTTGCAGGAGTATGCCGAACGTTACAGCGAAAACACTTGCTTGCTTTTCAACGAAAAAAATTCCGGAGGAGTGTATTACCAGTGGGCGAAAGGTATTCTCAATGCTTCCAGCGATTACTGCTGGATTGCGGAATCAGATGATTATTGTGAGCCTAACTTCCTTGAGAAGGTGATGCGCGCTTTCCGCGATCTGAAGGTGCATTTATCCTATTGCCAATATGGTTTTGTCAATGAGGATGGTGTTGAAAATTCGAATGCATTTTTTAATTATGTGGGTGCTATTAATGATCAAAAATGGCGCACCTCATATATTATTGATGCGAACAAGGAAGTAAGCCAGGCACTTGCCATAAAGAATACCATTCCAAATGCTTCGGGCGCAGTTTTCAAAAAACCGGATGATCTTTCTTTGCTTGAAGATGAAAATTGGCTCTCGATGCATATATGTGGTGATTGGATCTTCTATTTGCACCTAGCCCAAGGTGGAAAGGTTGCCTACACGACAAAAACAAAGAGCTATTTCCGGTTTCATACCTCCAATACATCCGTTGCGACCTATGCTACTGCTGCATATTATAAAGAACATGAAATGGTTGCCTGTACTGTCAAGGGCTTGTTTGATGTAGATGATGCAGTTATCATCCAAAATTATGAGAATATTCGCAAATTCTTTACAGACAATGTGAAAGACAAGAAATTGGTCTTTGAAGAACTATATGACCTGAAAAAGGTCTTGGCTGTCAAAAAAATTCAAACTCCTTTAAAAAGAAAGATAGGATTTGTGAATGATCCCAGTGTACACATCTATAATGAATCTTCTCGAACCGTTCTGGTCAACCCTATTTTCTCATCTGATAAGAAATTTGATAGTCCTCTGGCTGATAGAGTGCTCGTCACCGGTAGCAACACGGGCAATATGCTCTTTGTGGAAAGTATGAAGGAACAACTAAACTACATCAAGGAGATATGGGTGCGGGCATTCTTGTTGGAAGATCTTGAAGGCGATTTTTCTATAGTACTACCATCCTCAAATTTCATTATCAATGGTAGTGATAGTTTCATTAATGTTTGTACCCAGTTCCTGCAGCAAACATCCCATCCGTTCACCATGGCTGGTTTAGGTGCGCAAGCCTCCAAGGAATTGGATACACCCAAGAAATTGGTCAAGGCTTTATCCCCAGCAAAGATCCAATTCTTTAAGATGGCAGCGGAAAGAGCTGTTACCCTTGGGATCCGAGGTGAATTCACGGCGCAATGTCTTGAAGAGATGGGTATTCATAATTATCGTATTATCGGCTGCCCTTCAGTTTATAAGTCTCTGATTGCGAGTTTTCCTGATTTACCGCAGCCCAACTCAAATAAAGTTCTCATGTCCATCACAACCGGATCAAAGATGGAAACTCACATCCTTAAATTAGGGATGAGTGTTAATGCTAAATGGATAATCCAGATGATGAGTGAACTCCCTGAAATGGCATTTGAAGATAAGCTTGTAGGTGATTCGGAGATCGAAAAGCGTTTTCCGGGTATTACCATTAGCAATCGTGAATTGCAGTTATATATGAAGAAAAATGCTGCCATCTTCTTCCGCATTAATGATTGGAATAATTATATTCAGGAAGAGGAATTTACTTTTGCCTTTGGTAGCCGTTTCCATGGCAATATGTGTGCTCTTCGTAATGGTGTTCCAGCGTTGTGGATTGTGCATGATAGTCGCACAACGGAGCTTGTAAACACCCTGCATTTACCGCATATTGATCATACCCGTTTTGAAAAAGTAAATTCGGTACAGGAACTGGTAGATCTATGTGATTATTCAGATTTCTGTCAGCACTATACTGAGATGGCGCGCAATTATATCCAATTCCTTGATGAGAACCATCTCGAACATCGTTTTGACCGTGCTGGTTTTGGGTTGGAATGATCCTTGCACATAGTTATGTAAAAAGGGTATCCATTATGCACGGCAGGATAAAAACCTATATCTTTATTATTACTGTTTACATTCTTATTCTGGTGAATACGGGCGTGGTAAGCGCTCACAGTACTGTGAGCGCTCAAGGTGAGGTCAATAATTCTCCACTAATTCAATTCACCGAACCCAACCAGAATCTCACGATCGTATCGGGGGAGGTTGTAAAGATTGCCTGGCAGGATGATGATCCTGATGATAACGCATTTATAGACCTTGCATATTATGTGAATGAAGATCCACAGGCTGAAGGAGGTTTCGTTTGGTTTGCAGTGGATATTGCTGAGGATGCCGATGGTTTTGGGGATGAAGTTTATTGGGACACAACCGGATTGGCGCCTGGGACATATTATATCTGGGCGGTAATTTCGGATGGAGTGAATGAGCCCTTTTATACCTTTCTGGAACCCACTGTCATTATCCAGCAAAATACGGAACAACAGGCAGATCAGGGCGCTGATACCGACGTCACTCTGGATGAAAGAATACTTTCGACACCCGTCCCTGGCACTGCTTCGGTAGAGCTTGTCACTCAGACACAATATTTCCAACAGGAGCGAGTTACCACATCCTCTGGAACGGTTCTGGAAAAAGAAATCATCCACGGTCCTGCTGAAGCACCCACTGGAATCCAGCGTGCAGTTACAAAACTTCCGGACATGGTAGAGAATAGCCAGAATTCCATAGCTTTGATCGTACCAGCTTTCAATTGGTCATTTGGTTGTTCAGCTACCTCTGCTGCCATGATCGCTGGTTATTTTGATCGTAATGGTTTTCCCAACATGTATACTGGTCATACCAATGGGGGAGTGATGCCGCTAGATAACAGTGTCTGGCCCGATTGGACGGATAGCAGCGGTGCCACCCGCCATCAATGTCCGTTGAGTGCTACTCATCTCGGGTTGGATGGCAGGACTACGCGTGGGCATGTGGATGATTACTGGGTTTCCTATGGGACGGAAGGTTCGCACGACCCATGGTATGGCAATTGGAGTGAACATACCTACGGGGATGCGGTGGGTGATTATATGAAGACCAACCAGTGGGAGCACGGCTACGAAAATCCCGATGGCGCCACCACTTTCTGGTTCAGTTCCTCCGGTTCTCCTTTGTATTGCACGGATATTGATGCCTATCGGTACCAGGAGCCGTATATCATCAATGACGGTATGGTGGGCATCCGCAATTTTTATCGCTCACGCGGATACACCGTGACGGACTGCTACAGTCAGCGCACGGATAATATCTACTCGAGCGGCTTTACCTTTGCCGATTATATGGCAGAGATCGATGCTGGTTATCCTGTAATGATTCATGTGCAGGGGCATACCATGGTCGGGGTGGGGTATGATGGCGCTACCAACACGGTTATCCTGCACGATACCTGGGATTATTCTGATCACACCATGACCTGGGGAGGCAGCTATGCCGGCATGGAAATGCGCGGTGTCAGCATTGTTCATCCATCCCTGGAATCTCCTGATCCAGCTCAATTTGACTTTGATGGCAGCGGAACGGCTGATCTTTCCATCTATCGCCCTTCCTCCTATTTGTGGGCAATTAAAAACCAGTTGTATAAGACGCTGGGAGCATCTAGCGATATTCCCGTCCCCGCCGACTATGATGGTGATGGACGCACTGATATCGCTGTTTTCAGACCAGCCACCGGTACATGGATTGTGAATGGTCAGTTCACCATCAATTATGGTAAATCCGGGGATATTCCTGTCCCGGCAGATTATAACGGGGATGGCAAAGCGGATGTGGCGATCTATCGCCCTTCTAATAGTTTATGGGCTATCAGAAACCAATTCTATAAGATATACGGAAAACCGGGAGATATCCCGGTGCCGGCTGACTATGATGGCGATGGTGATGATGATATTGCCATCTATCGCCCTTCCCTCGGCTTATGGGCGGTCAGGGAACAGTTCTACCAAGGTTTTGGTGTCAATGGAGATGTACCCGTACCGGCTGATTATGATGGCGATGGTGATGATGATATTGCCATCTACCGCCCTTCTAACAGTCTGTGGGCGGTGCGCAACCAGTTCTATCAAATTTACGGTGTGGCGGGGGATACTCCTGTGCCGGCTGATTACAATGGTGATGGGCGCACCGATCTGGCTATTTTCCGCTCCTCCAGCGCTCTGTGGGCGGTCAAAGATCAGTTCTACCAATCCTTCGGGTTGAATGGCGATATACCCTTACCAGAAACTAACTTGAAGTTCTATCGTTAATGAATACGAAGTCTACGTAAAAAGAGAGAGCAGGCATATCTATCCCTGCCCTTCTTTTTTTATTTACCATTCATCCATGGAATAGTGTGATGGTATTCCTGTGGTGATTAGGCTTCAGGGATCTATTTATGACCGTGCATCGATCAACCAGGCGTTATTGACCTTGAGCAGGTGATAGGTGAACGCGCTCAGATCAATCGATCTATCCTCGTCGTTGTAGGTCAACACCAGTTCACCGTTACAAACCACATCGGCAGTTTCAGCATCGCTTTGGATGGTTGTACAGTCCAGGTCTTTAATCGTACTGCTCACATTGGTGAGCGAGTCCGCGTCGATCAGGGCGCTCGTTTCCCAATTGGCGGTGGAGAGGGCTACCATCGCGTCTGAATCCTGCACTGCCATGGCGCTCAGATATTCCGCGACCACGCTTTCGGGGGATACCTGACTGGAGCTGCAGGCAGAAAGCAGCGCCGCTGTGAAAGCCAGTGTGAAGATCATGAATAAGCTTGATTTCTTGATTGTGTTGCTCATACGGTTTTTCTCTTTCATTGTTCAACAAATTTTCGTGCCGCATCCAGGGTTTGCAATGCGGTCAGGTTGCACACCGGCCAGCCCAATTTCATCGCTTGCGGGTTGTCGAATTGGATATAGCCAACTTTCAAATGGAAACCATCCAGGCGCAATCCATGATCTGGCAGCTGCCAAGCAGCCGCCCAGAAATTCCACATGGGGATGTCATACTCGTACGCCAATTTGGCAATGGTCAAATTAACACCATGGTCCCCTTCGGAATTGTCTGCCTTGGTGACCAGGATGGGAACCACACCCTGTGAAATGAGATATTCGATGATCTCGCGCATGTATTTCTCATACAGATCAACCGGTTTTTTGCCCCATTTTTCCATGCGTACAATGGCGAAACTGGGTTTGTAAAGGCGCACCTCGCACGCTAAGGGGGTTTCGTTGCTCTCGCATTCCTCGGGGTCAGCATACATCGAGTTCAAGGCATAAGCGACGTTTGAACCGCCTTTGACGGCTTTGCTCTGGCGGTTGAAGCTGCCTGCAAAATAATCGATGGTTTCCTGCAGATATTCGTACTCATCCCCCAGGCGGTATTCCTTCGCCCCGCGCGGGTTGTCGAAGATGCCCAGGAAGAAACCGGTGGTGTTCTGGCAATCACCCACCTTCGAAAAATGGTGCGGGTTGTTGCCCATAGACAACCCTTGCTGGTAGATCTGCATGGCGTGATTGGAAAATTCGGGGAT
The DNA here is from genome assembly GCA_003446605.1 of Anaerolineaceae bacterium. Classification (GTDB taxonomy): domain Bacteria; phylum Chloroflexota; class Anaerolineae; order Anaerolineales; family Anaerolineaceae; genus UBA4781. The sequence goes on along the minus strand of DMDF01000158.1, from coordinate 615 downwards.
GATCGACCACTCCTTCCAGTTCTCAGGCAGGGGGCGCGTATCGGGCGTGGGGGAGGGCAGCTCAGTGGCGGGGGGGGGGGGGGGGGGGGGGACAGGGGGGGGGGGGGGGGGAGGGGGGGGGTGGGGGGNNGTAGGGAGCGGCAGGGAAGTAGGGGTTGCCTCAAGCTGGACGACTTGTGCGCTGCTGCAGGCGCTGAATAAAATGGATACGATCAAGATGAAATAGAGTTTGTTTTTCTCGGCGGCTTTCATGTTCAGTGCGCTTCTTTTATTGATAATTTAGATATAATGATAGCATTCTCAAAACAGACAATCAATCATACCGTAGGTTTTTGAAATTTACAAACCGCAAGGTAAACGTCTACTTCTGGAAACACACGTACCACTCTTGTTTTCCGTTTGACTTCCTGGCTGAGAACTCGGCTCCCATTACCTGGCTGCGCCGCAGCAGGGCAACCGGAGGGCATCATCGCAGAAGATATCCCAAACTGTATGTGCATCAGCCGTCCGCGGGTCAATATTTGGCGCAACCAGGATGTAGCCTTCATGCAAACCCTGCAGGAACGCCGGCGTGTGTTGCGGGCAGCCTACATGGCGCAGCTCTTGCACATGGTC
>DMDF01000145.1 GCA_003446605.1 Anaerolineaceae bacterium | reverse complement strand
ATGATCCCTTGACCATTAAGTTGACGACTATACTCAATCAGAAATCTGGTTTGGGTTGGACATCATATTCTCACACGGGTACCCCTGTACAAACTTCCGCGATTGGTGTAAACGCGGAACTCTTCAATGGATATTACGATCAGACTGATATCCATGACAAGATAATGCAAATTACTGGTTTCTAAATAGTCATCTGGGGTAGGAAGACTGATCACGTCAGTCTTCCTATTCCGCTTAAAGGATTCTATCAATGAAGAAAATTAAACTCAATCGGGAGATTGTTTTCTCCTTGTTTATTTTTTTGCTGACTATTGTTATGCTTGTTGTGCCTGACCTGTACGAATCCCCATTTGGACGTAATGTGGAAAGAGCTCGGGCACGTGTTCTTAGTGTTGATAACTCGGCGCTAGAATATTACGGAGTCGTAACTGCTGGAAGTCAGTCAATGGAAGTGGAAATACTTAATACGGATTATAAAGGGCAGATCGTGACTGCTACCAATCTTCTCTTGGGGAAAATGGAAACTGATAAGCTCTTCATGGAAGGCGACCTGGTGTTTCTGGTTTTGGATAGGATTGAAGATGGTCAGGTTATCAATGCTACTGCCTATGATCATTATCGCATTCATGTTGAAATAATTTTGCTCGTCTTTTTTGCAATATTATTGATCGCCTTTGCCAGATGGAGAGGGGTTAGATCCCTTTTAGCATTTGCTTTTACAGTAATTATCATATGGAAGTTATTATTGCCTGGCATCTTGATTGGAAAAGATCCGGTGCCTGTCGCGTTTATAGTTGTGACGATCATTACTGCGGTAACTATTTTTTTGGTTGCGGGGATTAACAAAACTGCGATTGTTGCCTTCCTGGGTTCGTTCCTCGGGATTTTGCTTACTCTTATTTTATCCCTTGTTCTGATGCCATATTTCAAGCTTCATGGCGCTGTACAGCCTTTTTCTGAGACGTTGCTGTTCATGGGTTTTGAAATACTGAACCTATCGCGCTTGTATATCGCTGCCGTTTTTATTGGAGCTTCTGGAGCGGTACTGGATGTGGCAATTGATGTTGCTACTGCGATGAATGAGGTGGTTGAAAAAAGACCGGATCTAAATTTCAAAGAACTCGTGGCATCCGGATTTGCTGTTGGTCGAAATATGACCAGCACTATGGTTACCACGCTTTTAATGGCATATGTGTCAGGATATCTGTCATTATTAATGGTATTCATGGCTCAGGGGGTACCACCAATTTACATGGTCAATACAAATTACGTTGCTTCTGAAATACTGAAAACGATAGTTGGCAGTTTTGGTTTAGTTACCGTGGCACCATTTACGGCGCTTTTGGGTGGTTTTATATTTCTTAAGAAATCGGAGGGAAACATGTCTGAAAAATTTGTTGTTTACAAAATAGAAGCAAGTCGGACGGGTGTGAAAATTGGAGATAGTGTGCAACCCGGAGTATTTATCGGAGATGATTACCAAACTGGGAAAGAAGTAAATGCTGAGATGCATGGAACGGTCCAATCTATGCAGTTCAATGGTAGTGAACATTCGATGGAAGTGGTCATCAAGTACGATGATGCATTGGATTCCAATGGTTCAGAACAAAATTTTGATGATCTGAGCGAAGATGTATCTGGCATCGCTGAACTTGATGCCGATTCAACGGAACGAGATAATGAAAACGGGGATGTGATGCATGATCAGGAATAGAGAGATACATAGAATAGAGATGAAGATTCAATAATTTGACACAGGGTATTTCATCCCAAAATAATGAACTACAAGATATATAATCTTGTAGTTCTTTTGTGTCCAAATCCGGGGCTCATTTTCAGATAGTTTGCGCGTTTTAAAGTTAGTGATGGTATTATCACCTAAAAAGGCTTGTGACACGGTTGAACTTTCATTGTGGTTGTAAAACAAGAAAAATGTACGTGATTATTGGGAGTTGCATGAATGGTGAAGGTATTTATATATTTCCATCTATTGGCAGAAAAGAAGTGATCCTCAATCCTTGCTGTGCGCTTCTGACTCGAATGAAAAAAGATTGATTTAAATCCAAAACAACAGAAAAATCGATATTTTTAACTTTTACAAAATTGGGTGCTATAATTTTTGGAATTACGCATCGCCCGGTTTATCTTGATTATTTGGTGTTGGATTGTCTAAACTGAACGAGAAACTGAGGGGAGTTGTGGAACAATGAAATTTCTGAGAAGTAGGCGTAATGAATAAAGTCATCGAAAAATTCGGGGCAATGGTTGGGCAATTTACCCTCACATCACCCCGAAAAGCATTGTCTCTCTTGAAGGTAGGATATAAGGTTAGTTCATTTCAGATGAAGTCACTGCCTGATAATCGCCTTCTACCAAGCCAGCAGTATGTTGCCAATATGAACAACCGCACCATCCTGCGATCTTTGCAGCGCCCTGAGCGCTGCGCCATGGTCAACCTCTTTTTCCCCTGTGAGGTGCTGCATGCCATGCATATCCTCCCGATGTTTACCGAAGGGCTGGCTGGTTATCTCAATGGGGCGAATAGCGAAGGGGCGTTCATCGGCTATGCGGAAAACAGTGGCGTGCCCCAGACTTTTTGTTCCTATCATAAAACGCTGCTGGGCGCAGCTCTATCAGATGTGCTTGAACCTCCCCGCTTTGTTGCCAATACCTCGCTCGCCTGTGATGCCAATCTGAGCACTTTTCGCACCATCGCGGCGCATTACCAGGTTCCTCATTTTGTGGTGGATGTTCCGGGTGTTTGCACCGCCGAAACGATCGCTTACGTTGCTGGGCAACTTGAAGATGTGACACACATGATCGAAGAGGTGATGGGGGAAAAGTTGGAGGAGGATCGTCTTGTAGAGGTCATGCGCAGCGAGAACCGTTCTTTGAGAATGTACCGTGAACATCTGCATCTGCTGGCGGGGAAATATATGCCCAGCAACCTGACCACCGAGATGCATAAACTATTCCCGACGCATGTCTCGTTAGGGACGTCTGAAGCGGAGGAATATTTTCGGCTGCTTCTGGAGGATACCAACGCCGCTGTTTCGTCCCACGGGGAAACACGCTTGCTGTGGGTGCATACCATCCCCTCCTGGCAGGATTCCATGCGGGAGCTCTTCAACTTCAATACACAGCGCCAATTGCTGGCTTGTGATCTCAATTTTGATTATGTGGATGATGTGGATGCAAGCCATCCCTATGAAGCGATGGCAAAGCGATTGCTGCTCAATTCTTTCAACGGGTCGGGAGAAAACCGCGCTGTCAGGCTGCTTGAAATGGCGCGCGAACTTAAAGCAGATGGTGTGATCTATTTTTGTCATTGGGGTTGTAAACAGACCCTGGGTAACGCACATCTGATGAGTGCAGCTCTGGAGCAGGCAGGTATCCCGGTACTGGTGCTGGATGGAGATGGCTGCGATCGCAAGAATATCAATGATGGTCAGATGAGCACCCGCATGCAGGCTTTTCTGGAGATGCTGGAGGGGAGATCATGATCCGTTATGTATGCAAATATACCCCGGTTGAGCTGTTTGCTGGCTTTGATGAAGAAACAGCCCTCTATAACCCCATGCCGGAAAATCTGGATGCAGCCGATGGACTGACGCATAGGAATATGTGCAGCTATTCACGGGCGCTGCTGGCAGCGCGTACTGGAGATGATGCGGATGTGCTGATTTTGACCGATTGTTGCGATTCGATCCGCCGTGCCTGGGATGTGCTGCGGTCGTTGGATCAACCAACCGAAATGCTTTTATTGCCCCGGCGGCAGGAGGAATGCGGCAGGGAGATCTATAAAAATGAACTGTTGCGTTTGCTCAGGGATTGGGAAAAACAGACCGGTAAAACCTTCAATTGCCGGGCTTTTCGTTCTGCATTCAACAGGTTGGATGCGCTACCTGAGGGTCACTATGTAGCAGTGATGGGAGCTCGTCTGGGGGATGCTCTGCTGGAGGATATCCGCAAGAAATCTCCTTTGCCGGTGCGCAATAACACCTGTACCGGTCTGCGCCGTTTGGGCGTTCCCCCTGAAGTTGATGATCTTGAGGACCTTATGGATTGGTATGCGGGTGAATTGCTGGCGCAGCCTGCTTGCATGCGCATGACCGACCTCAACTCCCGGCGTGCTCTCACCGAAGACCCAAATTTACGAGGTGTTATTTACAACACGGTCAATTTCTGCGATTTTTACGGGTTTGAATATGCCACATTACACGATCGGTTGAATATCCCGATGGTCAAAATTGAAACGGATTACACATCTCAGGGTGCTGCGCAGATGAGCACCCGCCTGGGGGCTTTTTATGAGGAGATAAAAGAGCTGATAAAAACTCATCCTGTATCCATCCGCCAAAGCAGAGCGGGTTACTATGCGGGCATTGACAGCGGTTCCACTACCACCAATGCAGTGATTCTGGATCAAGAAAAACGGATCATTTCTTCCTGCACCTTGCTGACCGGCGTGCAGATCGTGGAGAGCGCCCAGCAAGCGCTGGAACAAGCGCTCAGGAAAGCGAATCTTCATCACCAGCAGATTTCCAGCACCGTTTCAACAGGCTACGGACGCGCTGGCATCACTTTCCGCGATCGGGATGTGACCGAGATCACCTGCCATGCCCGGGGAGCGCATTTTCTCAACCCTGCTGTGCGCACCGTCATCGACATCGGCGGGCAGGATAGCAAGATTATTTTATTAAATGGAGATGGCAGTGTGCGGGATTTTATGATGAACGATAAATGCGCTGCCGGTACAGGGCGATTTTTGGAGATGATGGCGCAATCGCTGGGGCTCACCATCGAAGAAATGGCTCTGCGCGGTCTGCAAGCGCGCGAGAATATCACCATTTCCAGTATGTGCTCTGTTTTCGCTCAATCGGAGGTTGTCTCGCTCATTGCTTCAGGGAAGCGCGTGGAGGATATCGTGCAGGGGCTCAACCGCTCTGTGGCAGCCAAAGTCACCGCCCTGGCGGGACGCAGGAAATTGGAACGGGAATGGATGATGACCGGTGGCGTGGCAAGAAACCCGGGCGTGGTGGCTGCTGTCGAGGAGCGGTTGGGAGGAAATGTTTTACTTCCCGAAGAGCCGGAAATTTGCGGTGCCCTGGGTGCGGCATTGATCGCGCTGGAAGAGAGCGAGAGGGGATAACGCTGTACCAGCGTGTCAAGCTGAGGGAGCGCAGCGACCGAAGAATCTCGGCTATAACAGCAACCCTACCCAGTATTTTTTAGGAAAGAAGAACGTGTATTTAGATTTCATTCGCTGTTCCATGATGCATTGGTAGAAGATAATTATCTACTGACAGCCTTGAAAAATTGAGTGTCCTCTACTGTATGCAAAGATTATCTTTTCTCCCTGGCAGTTCCAGTGATGAAACCAAGCTTCTTGCATATATAATATTACTGATTAAAAATCATCATAAAAAAATTGCGTAAGGGAAAGGAGAGAAACATGTCGCAAGCCCTCATTAGTGCCATCACAGAAATGCGGGAGGAGGATGCTCGTCAAATTACTACCCAGCTTCTGGATGGTGGAGCAGATCCACTGAAGATTCTGGATTCCTGCAAGCAAGCCATGGATATAATCGGCGATCAATTTGAAAATGGGGAAGCATTTATCCCGGAATTGATATTAGCGGGGGAGATGATCAAATCCATCTCTGAAATTCTTAAATCACATATGACTGAAGAGGTTGTCACCCACAAGCTAGGGAAAGTTGTCATCGGTACGGTGCAGGGCGATATTCATAATATTGCCAAGGATATTGTAGTTTTTATGCTTGATATCAATGGTTTTGAGGTTACCGATTTAGGGGTAGATGTATCCGCAGAAAAATTTGTGGAAGCAGTAAAGGAGACAGAGGCGACCATTGTAGGGTTGAGTGGTTTCCTTACAACTGCTTATGATCCGATGAAAGTAACCGTTGCTGCGTTGAAAGAAGCCAAAGCGGATGTAAAAATAATGATCGGTGGCGGGCAGGTTAATGAACGGATCTGTGTATATACCGGTGCAGATGCTTATGGGCAAGATGCAATTGCGGCTGTTTCCCTGGCAAAACAATGGATAGGAGCGTGAGAAATGTTTCCCATGCCTGAAAACTGGAAAGAATTGACCGTAAAAGAGAGACAAACTGCCAGACTGCAAGCCTGGGCGAATGCCGGGTTGGAATTTACTACTCCTGAAGCGAAAAAAGCTTATGAGCAGCGAACTCGCATGATAAGCGATGTGGTTCAGTTGAAAAAGCCTGAACGTATCCCGATCATTCCCTGGGTTGGAGTTTACCCTGCTCAGTACAATGGCGTAACTGTAGAAAAGCTTATGTACGATTATGAAGTCTTGGGTGATACTTTCCGAAAATTCAACGCTGATTTCTTACCAGATAGTCTGGTTAGCTGCTCGATGATTGGTCCTGGCAAAGTGTATGAACTGCTGAATATTCAACATTATCACTGGGCAGGGCATGGTACACCACCCAACACATCTTACCAATACGTTGAAGAAGAGTATATGAGGGCGGACGAATACGATACCCTTATCAACGATCCAAGCCATTTCTTCCAGCATACATATTTGCCGCGTGTAGTAGGCTCCCTCGGTCCCTGGGCAATGCTTTCGCCATGGACCAATGTAATAGAATTGCCGCTGGTCGCGATGGCTGCTGTGCCGGTAGGAATACCCAATGTTCAGCAATCCTACCAGAAATTATTAGCAGCCGGGCAGGCTGCATTGGAATGGTTTGGAGCGGTCGGACCGATAGAAAATGCATCCATGGCTGGTCTGGGGCTGCCTCAGATCATCAGTGGTATTACCAAGGCTCCTTTTGATTACCTGGGTGATACCTTGCGAGGTACACGGGGGATTATGCTTGATATGTATCGCCAACCTGCCAAGCTGATGGAAGCTATGGAACGGCTTGTCCCGATCGCGATCGAGTTGGGATTGAGTGGTGCTAATGCTGCCAATAGTCCCTTTGTATTCATGCCGCTGCATAAAGGTGCTGATGGTTTCATGTCGAACAAGGATTTTGAGAAATTTTACTGGTCATCACTCAAAGTAGTGCTGCTGGGGTTAATTGATGCGGGAGCTATTCCTTATATTTTTGTAGAAGGTGGATATAACCAACGGCTGGATATCATTAGCGATTCTGGTATTCCTGCTGGACATACGGTATGGATGTTTGACCAAACCGATATGAAGGAAGTCAAGAAAAAACTGGGTGGATGGGCGGCATTTGGTGGGAATGTATCTGGTTCTCTGCTAAAGGCTGGCAAGCCTCAAGAGGTTACAGATTATGTAAAAAGACTGATTGATGATGTCGCCGGAGATGGCGGGTATATTCTTGCAAATGGTGCGGTTCTGGATGACGCAACAGCTGAGAATGTACATGCCATGATTGACACCGGAAAGGAATACGGGAAGTACTAACCGGATAGCAGCAGAAGATTTTTTCTGCAATATCTTGCAACTGTATGCTTTGATAACCAATGAAGATGGGTAAAAGCATACAGTTGTATTTTTGTTGAGATAGATTCTGGAATGAGGGAAATACTTTTTTGTCTCATACCTGAGAATAGCACGATAAATCCCAAGATAAAATAGGCGCTCCCGGCGCGACTCGAACGCGCAACCTACTGATTCGAAGTCAGGGACTCTATCCATTGAGCTACGGGAGCGTGAGCCCATTATACCGCAATTCGATGGAAACCTTAAAAAAGGCGAGCCCTATTTCTGAAATTGCCCGCCTTTTTCCATTCACAGCTTGTTTTTTTAAGCGAACTATACTACAATAAATTTGAGTTTATTTACCGGCTCGAAAAGGCAAACCCGCTGAAAAACGGGGACGCAAAGCTATGGGTCTAAAGCTGGGAATGGTGCATAACTATTCCAACAGCTATGACCGCCAGGCTGCCGAAGGTCTTTTTTTTATTACCTGTACACAACGGCAGACCTGGTAATGCAACCGGGTCTTGTTCTTTAAATAGGTTTATAACGGAAACATCGAGCTGTACGAAGAAAAGAAGTTCTTTTGTACAGCGGTTGCACATTCTTATTTTGGAAGGATGGGCGGTGCAGAAGGGATAGTTTGACAACTACGGCGGCGGCGGTCAGCAATCCCTCCGAACAGCTGCCCATTCTTTAATTTAACCATCGAATCAAATAAATTATGAAAATCTAATGAAAGAAAAGGAGCTGATTCAAGCACAGATGAATGCCTTATGCTACAATTTTCCCCAAGAAAAATTGTTCTGGGAGAAACACGATGGGCATGACATCACGTGAAAGAGTGAAGGCAGTTCTGGATCACAAAATACCGGATCGGGTTCCGATCATCGTGGGGGTCTCGAATGCAACTGGCATTAAGATGGAACCCTACCGTGGGGTGAAGAAACTGGCGGGCATCAGCGCGCCGGAGGAGTATCTCTACGATTGGCCTGAACTGGGAACTGCAAAGGTGGATGAAGAGACCATGCGCCGTCTACACAGTGATGTACGTGGTGTGTTGGATCGCTTCCCGGCAGCCATCTATGAACACAACCGCAATCGTCCTCCGCATGCTCCCTGCATCGATAGCTGGGGCAGCGGGCAGAAGGAAATTGAAGAAGGTGTGTGGTACCCGGGCATTCACCCGCTGGCAGAGGCGACTACTATTGATGCTATCGAAAATTATCCCTGGCCTGATATGGACGACCCTTACCGTGTGGCACATGTGAAAGAGCTGGCACGCCATTTGGCTGAAGAGAACCAGTATGCCATCATGGGCACGCCTTGGCTGTTGTTCCCTTTTGAACGTGCCTTTGCCATGCAGGGTATGGATACATTCTTGCTGAATATGGCGCTGTACCCTGATTTCGCAACGGCGCTGCTGCGCAAGATCACAGATTTGTGTAAAACGTTGATGGGGCATTTTTTGGATGAAGCAGGTGATAACCTGGATATCATCAAGATCGGGGATGATCTTGGCACTCAAGAAAAATTGATGATCTCCCCGCGCATGTATCGCAAGATTCTGAAACCTTTCCATGCCGAGTTCATTGAATTCATCAAAGCACGTACCAAGGCAAAGGTGTTTTTTCATACCGATGGGGATGTGTTTGACCTGATTGAGGATTTTATTGAGATGGGCGTGGATATCTTGAATCCCATTCAGACTTCAGCAGGGAAGATGGCAAATCTCAAGGAATTAAAAGAACGCTACGGGCAGGATATCGTTTTCTGTGGTGCCATTGATACGCAGCGCGTTCTTCCCTATGGCACACCGGATGAGGTGAAAGCAGAGGTGAAGCGTGTGATCTCCATCCTGGGGGAGGGAGGTGGTTACATGGTGGCTTCGGTGCATACTATCATGCACGAGGTACCGCCTGAAAATGTGCTGGCAATGGTGGATGCCGTGGAGGAGTTCGGAAGGTACTGATTTCCTATACTTGAAAGAGAAGAGGCGACCACAGGTCGCCTCTTCTAGTATTTAGAGCGATTCCTTGTCGTAGGATTTACCAGCAGCAGCTGGTGCCTGGCTCCTGCCTACCACACCTGCCAGAACAACAATGGTGGCGAGGTAAGGCATCATCCCCAGGAAATCTGAAGGGATTGGTACCTTGAGTATGGAGGCTTTAGCCGATAGGGAGTCAAAGAAGCCGAACAGCAGCCCTGCTCCCATAGCGCCCACCGGATGGTAATTGCCAAACAACATGGCTGCCAGGGCGATAAAACCACGCCCGGCTGTCAACAGCTCGTCAAAACGACCGGAGGAGCCCAGTGTGAAATAGGTGCCGGCGAAACCTGCCATCATGCCACCCAGAATCACTGCCATATAGCGGGTCTTGATCACGTTGATACCCAATGTATCTGCCGCTTTGGGATGCTCGCCTACTGAGCGTAATCGTAACCCCCAGCGGGTTGAAAAAAGCATTACTGTCAAAAATGGAACCAGAAGGAACATGGCATACACATACATATTGTGGCTGAACAGGATCGGTCCGACGAAAGGGATCTTCGAAAGTACAGGGATATCGATTTGCGGGAACATGCCGGGTTCGTTTAAATACTGGTAATCTGTCTTCTGGAGGAATTTGGATGATAGGAAAGAAGTGATTCCGGTAGCAAAAATATTGATGACAGTACCCGAAATGGTATGGTCAACCTTGTATTTGATGGTTAAAACACCGTGAATCCATGCTATCAAACCACCTGTAAGAACCCCCGCAAGCATACCGATCCATAGATTGGTAAGGCTGGCAATTACCGTACTTACAAAGGCTGAGGTCAACATCATCCCTTCGATGGCGATGTTAACCGTACCGGATCGCTCACACAGCATACCTGCCATGGCACCCAATGTTAGAGGCACTGCTCGCACAACGGTAACGCGCAGCAACCCTGCCAGATTGATGGAACCACCGGAGGATGCCCACGAGAGAAAGCTGAAGATGAAAATACCTGCCACCAGCGCCAGAATCCCGTTGGTGAATTTTCCAAAACCACGGATGATCTGATACGCACCGGCAATGGCACAGATGAAAGCTAACGTGGATAAAGTGCTGGCAGTCGGAAAGATCCAGTCATCCATGTACGCAGATGATCCACCGGGTGTCATGTTGAAGGTTGTCAAAATGCTTGTATCTGTTCCGTTTACGAAAACGATCCAGATGAATGCTGCCAGAACCAGATAGATGATACCAAAAGTGATGCGGTGTGATTTTGTTTTCTTTTTATCAACTTGTTTATTTTCAATTTGCATTGATTTTGTGTCAGCCATGTTAGTTCCCTCCCCAACTACCAACCTTGATAGTTTCTTCTTCGTGGTCGGGTTTCTTCAAACGATAAATAGAGCGAATGATCGCAGGAGCTGCAATGAATGTCAGGATGAGTGCTTGCAGGATGGATACAATATCAATCGGAACACCTGATTTCAGCTGCATCTGGCGTGATCCATTGCGCAGGAAGCCGAACAACAGCGCCGAGAGCACCACCCCCAGCGGGTGGTTCTTTCCTAGTAGAGCCAGAGCGATACTGTCAAAACCATATCCTGATGTGAAGGAGGGTACCAGACGGTAGTTCAACCCTAATACCTCATTGGCTCCAGCTAGCCCTGCCAGGGAGCCGGCTAATGACATGGCGACCACAGTTGCTTTGGTGGTATTGATACCGGCATAGCGGGCACCATTCGGGTTTGAACCAACGGTACGCAGTTCGAAGCCCCACGTGGTTTTAAATAATAGCCAATACACAAAATAAGCTACTCCAAGGGCTATAAAGAAGCCGATGTGAAATCGGATGGTGTCCGGGAAGAGGCGGGTCAATTGAGCGCTTTCCTGAATCCAGGGTGTTTTTGGTGTATATTCATTGGGATCTTTCATGGGACCGCGCAGCATAAAGTCGCTCAGTTTGAAAGCGATGTAATTCATCATGATAGTAATGATCACTTCATGCGCCCCCGTCTTTGCTTTGAGATAACCGGGAACAAACCCCCATGCCGCACCACCCGCTGCTCCTGCTAGAAGGGCAAGGGGGATATGGATATAAGCTGGCAATCCGGTTATGGCGTAGCCTGCGTAAACACTGGTCATAGCACCGATAAACAGCTGCCCTTCGGCACCGATATTGAAAAGCCCAACCCGAAAACCCAGCGCTACGGAGAGACCACCAAAAATGAAAGGAGTGGTTTGAACCAAGCTTTCGAAAAACGGGTTGATGGCTCGCCGAATCTCAAGCCCATCACCGCCTTGAAAGGCAGCTGCGATTTTCTTAGGGTCGCCGAAGGCACCTATGAAGAGAGAGGAATAGGTATTCCATGCCGTTCTCAAGGCTTCTTTGATACCACTCCAGAAAGAAATGGAGAACGCGTCATATACTTCCACGGTTGTCAAAGCAACCAACAGACCGGCTATGAGAATGCCTGTCAGGATGGCTAAAAAAGTGACCATCCCTGAGCTTTTCGACAGCTCATCGAAGAAAACTGCAATCCCACTGGGTTTGTTTTGTGTTTGTTTTTGATTTTCCATGCTTGTTTTCCTCACGTTAAGATGATCTGTTCTTCGTGTTTTGCCTGCGATTTCATTTCATCGCTGGGTTTGATGCCAGCCATGAGCAAACCGAGGACTTCTTTGGTAGCATCCTGCGCATCCAGGATATCCAGAATTTTGCCGCGATACATGACTGCAATGCGATCAGATAATTGAATGATCTCATCCAATTCTGTTGAGACCAGAAGAATAGCGCACCCTTCCTCTCGTTTTGCCATCAAGCGTTTATGGATGTACTCAATAGAACCGACATCCAAACCGCGTGTTGGCTGGGATGCGATCAACAGTTTGATTGGTCGTGAAAACTCACGAGCGACGATCACTTTCTGCTGATTTCCCCCAGAGAGATTACTGACGGGTGTGTTGACACTGGGGGTGCGGATATCAAATTTCTCTACCAGGGCATTCCCACTATTAGCGATCTCGTCAAATTGCAGCGTGATTCCCTTGGAGAAAGGTTCATGAAAATAGGTATTGAGAATAAGGTTATCTGCTACTGGAAACGCCAAGATCAAACCATCTTTTTGACGGTCTTCCGGAATATGGGCTGAGCCCAATTCTGTGATGAAACGTGGTTTCTCTTGGGGGGTATCCTGACCCAGTATTTCAATTTTACCCTCCGTGGGGGGCAGCAAGCCAGTTAAAGCTCTTACCAGTTCGGTTTGTCCGTTGCCCTGAACACCAGCAATACCAAGCACTTCTCCAGCACGGACGTTGAAGGAAATATCATCTACCGCGAGATGTTGTTGTGAATTCATCACACGCAGATTTTCAACGTTAAGAACGGTTTCTTTAGGGTCAGATTTGGTCTTTTTGATCTTGAGCTGTACATCACGACCGACCATCATAGTGGCTAATTTCTTGGTATCCGCTTCTTTTGGCGTGGTGGAACCAATCACTTTTCCACCACGAATGACGGTGATGCGATCAGCACACTCCATTACTTCACGCAATTTATGTGTGATGAAAATGATGGATTTGCCCTGGTCGACCAGCACACGCATAATTTTAAAGAGTTCATCCACTTCCTGGGGCGTCAGTACCGCGGAAGGTTCGTCCATGATGAGGATCTCTGCCTCACGGAAAAGGATCTTGATGATCTCCACTCTCTGCTGGGTGCCAACTGGCAGATCGCGCACATACGCATCCGGATTTACATTCAAATTGTACTTGTCAGATATTTCTGTGATCTTGGCAGCGGCTTTCTTTCTATCCAGAAAACCGCCTGCTTTTACGTATTCTTCCCCGAGCATGATATTTTCTGTGACGGTGAATACGGGGATCAGCATGAAATGCTGATGAACCATGCCGATGCCAGCCTTGATGGCATCCGTTGGTTCATTGATGGTAACCTTGTTCCCATTGACAAAAATATCACCCTCATCCTGGGAATACAACCCATAAAGAATATTCATCAGGGTTGTTTTACCTGCTCCGTTTTCTCCCAGCAGGGCATGGATTTCCCCCTTTTCAAGCGTCAGGTCAATATGGTCATTTGCGAGTACCCCAGGGAACCGTTTGGTAATTCCTCTTAGTTCAAGTAAAGGCGCCATTTATCCCTCATCTATTAAGTTAATTGTCCTACAAATGCGTGTATTTTACCATATCGTGGTTTATAAAAAAGAGCCAAGAAACGAATTCCCGGCTCTTTTTTTACTAACTTGTGATTTTCATCTATTATCGGGTGGGTAATACTGCGATCTCACCGGCGATAATTTGAGGAATGAGGGCTTCGATCTCTGCTTGAAGGTCTGCGGGGATCTTATCAGCCCAGGCGGTGCCATAGGCGAGCCCAACGCCATCGTTCTCGAGGGTCAGGGCGTAATCTTCACCACCAACGAATTCGCCATTGATGACTTTCTCAATGCTGTCATAGACGAACACATCGATTTTCTTCAAGGCGCTGGCGAGAATGTAATCTGCCTGATCGGGATTGGCGATGGACCAGTCATTATCAACACCGATGACCAGACCAGAACCGCGTTCCTGCATGACTGCCAGGGTCCCGAGACCAACAGGACCGGCAACGGGCATGATGATATCTGCGCCTTCATCGAGAAGGGATTCACCGAGTGCGCGACCATCATCGAGGCTTTCAAAGTTACCAACTTCGAGACCAGTTTGGGTTTCCATGTCCCAACCGAGGACTTCCACGGCTGTACCATGAACCTCATTGTAATAGGCAACGCCCATCGCATACCCATCCATGAAAGTTTGGGTTGAGGGGAACAGGATGCCAACATAGGTTGCAACTTTACCGGTTTCGGTCATGCCAGCGGCGAGATAGCCAGCCAGGAAGGCGGCTTCTTCGATATTGGCATAGTTGCCGCGAATGTTGGGGATATCCATAGAGCCGTTGTCAACGATGGCGAAATTCACGTCCGGGTTGGCATTTGCTGCTGCAGCGGTTGCGTCAGCGAGCAGGAAACCAATGGACAGGATCAGATCGCAGCCTTCTTCAACGAAAGCATTCAGGTTGACTTCGTAGTCGGATTGCTGCTGGGATTCCAGATATTTGATTTCCACGCCGAAATCTGCGGCAGCGTTTTCCATACCAAGCCATGCGGTTGCATTGAAGGACTTGTCATCAATACCACCGGTATCTGTAACCTGACAGAAGGTCATTACTGGAGCTTCTTCTGCAACTGGTTCTTCTGCTGCTGGTTCTTCAGCAACAGGTTCCTCGACCATAGCTTCTTCCGTGGGTTCTGCGTTTGAGCAGCTAACCAATAGAACAGAAGCAATGATCAAGATAGATAAAAGAACAGAAAGTTTTTTGGTCATTATCTCTCCTCCTAGAGAAATTTGTTTCGAGAAATTGTCAGACAATTCTCGTAGAATTTAAGTATAACGTGTTTAAATTTCAAAATCAAGTTTTCGGTATATGCTTTCTGTCACCTCCTTGCAGAAATCAAATCAAGATTCCTGCTGGATTTCACCACGTTTTACGCCAGCAATGCTTATCAAAGCTCCCAGCAAAAAAATGGGGCTGATCAACATAAGCAGGTTGTATTTTCCAGCGCTAAATTGAATAATAAAACCATACAGGGTTGGTCCGAGGATGGCTGCCAGGGTGGAGAACAAATAGTACAAACCGGTGTAGGTACCGATACGGCTGGATTCGGTCATGTCAACTACCATCGGCAGTGAATTAATGTTGATGAGCGCCCATCCGATGCCCATGATCATCAGAATAACGCCGATCACAGGCACTTTACCAAGTAGGGGCAGAGTGGTCAATAAAGTGGTCAATAATTCGGTTGGCAGGAAGTATAGGGAAGCGACACACAATGCCATCAGGATGATTCCGGCAATAATGGTTTTCTTTCTACCAACGGCTGCACCAATATAACCTGAGGGTAATGAGAATAAAACAAAGAATGTGGAAAGCTGTCCAAGCAAACGAGCAGCATCTGATTCACTGATTCCCAGATAATTTTTACCGTACAAGGTGAAGAAGGCTTCAATGCCGTTGTAGGCGATGAACCAGAAGAAAATAGCCAGCAAAATGCGCAGTGTATTGCGATCTTTCTCTTGGAAAATGAGTTTTATCGATTGCCACAAATTGGGTGTCTCTTCAGGGGTATGGTCATATTCCTTAGGTTCTTTAATAAAAATGAATACCAGAATAGCCGCCACCAGAACCAGGATTGAACCCAGCCAGAAAGGATAGGAGGGATTCATCTCATACAGCGTAGCGCCGAATAAGAAGGCGATGATTGCGCCAACACCACCCATGAAATTAATGATCCCATTTGCCTGGGAACGGTATTTGGAGGGCGTAATATCAGGCATTAACGCTACTACCGGAGTACGCCAGACTGCCATTGCCAGTAACAGTAAGCTGGCAGCGAAGAAGAAAACGGGTAGAGACATGGATTTCGGGAGTATGTAGAAAGCAACTGCAGCGATGGGCGCACCAATCAGGATGAACGGCATACGGCGCCCAATGGGAGTGCGCAGCCTATCAGACCATGCTCCTACGGCAGGCTGAATGAATAACGCTGCAATATTATCGAGAGTCATAAAGACACCGATAAAGCCTGTGGATAGAGCAAAGCGGGATTCGAGGAAAACCGGCACGTACGCGTTATATACACTCCAGATCACGCTCACACCGAAGAATCCCAATCCGAGCAGAAAAGTCTTTCCTATTTTGTATTTCATATTAATCCTCTCTTTGTGTGATGATGTTAATTATAGAATCAGGAATGGGAAAAACCGATTCTTTAATGACTTGTTTAAGAAAGGTGAGGTCGGCTTTATCAAGCTCTGCGCTCACTAGAAGATCGGGGCGTTTTTGTAAAGTGCGCAGAAGAGCTTGGTCGCGGCGCCAACGATGAATAGCGCTGTGGTCACCTGATTGCAGAATGGCTGGCACCTGCCACCCCTGAAATTCGGGCGGGCGTGTGTACTGCGGGTATTCCAGCAAACCTGATCCGAAGGAATCATCAAAAGCGCCATCCGGGTCACCCAATGCACCGGGGATCAAGCGGGTGACTGCCTCAATGATCACCAATGCCGGCAATTCACCTCCACTGAGCACGTAATCGCCGATGGATAGTTCTTCGGTTATAAGGTGCTGACGGATGCGTTCATCAAAACCCTCATAGCGACCACAAATCAAAGCAAGTCGAGGGATTTTACTTAACATTTCTGCTTTCTGTTGGGTGAAGGTTTCACCTTGTGGTGTCAATAAGATCAATGGGCAGGCGGGTGGGATGCCAAGCACACTATTGATCGCGTTGTAGATCGGCTCGGGTTTCATCACCATACCGCCGCCCCCTCCATAAGGTGTATCATCCGTTGTGTGATGTTTGTCTTCTGCCCAATCCCGAATATTGTGGAGATTCACTTCCAGAAGGTTATTTTCTTTGGCTCGTTTCAGAATGCTCGTTTCCAAATATGGGGGAAAGACTTGCGGGAAAAGCGTGAATACCTCAAATCGCATGGGTTAATTCTAGCTTTAACCAATTCGATTTGCAAGAAAGCCTTTTATCCATGCTGGGGAGTCTCTTTCGTTGCTTGACGCCTTTTTAAGCATGATGATAAGATTGCGCTATGTACATAAAAGGAAGAAACTGGAATATGCGGCGAAAGAATCGCCGTTCAAACCCATTCAAGATCCTGATCCTGTTGGCAGTGATTGGGCTGCTGGTTTATATCGATCAGAAAGTAGAACCGTTTTCCCCCTATACTTTTATATCTTCCCCCACACCATCCCTCGCACCGGAGACTTTTATTACCGAAGCGCAAAACCTCGCTGCGGAAGGGAAATATACACAGGCGTTGCTTTCGTATGGTAAAGCCATTTCAGCCGACCCACAGAATCCATCCAACTACATTGCTTCGGCGATGATCAATATCTACCGGGGGAATTATGAGTCGGCGCTGGAAGATGCCAGCAATGCACTGCTGCTGAACCCAGAGAACAGTCAGGCTTATGCCTTAAAAGGAATCGCGCATGGGTTGTTGGGGAATTATTTTGATTCAGAGACCGATCTGCAAAAAGCGACCGAATACGATCCGGGTAATTATTTTGTGTATGCCTATGATGCCATCGTGAAAGCACAAAAGATCCTGGTTGGATCCGACGCGCAGGGTGATCTGGATGCGGCTATTGAAGCATCTCGTAAGGCGGAAGCGATCGCACCCAGTGCACTCGAAACGCATTGGGCGCGTGCGATGGTGCTGGAGATCACAGCTAACTATGAAGATGCTGTTACGGAATACGAGGCAGCTATTGCGGTGAATTCCAATGTCGCGGAAATCCACATCTCGCTCGGAAGAACGTATGCGGGGCTGCTGGAATACAACAAAGCGATTGAGGAATACACCAAAGCCAATGCGCTCAATCCTAGCGATGCCAACCCGGATGCGTTGATCGGTCGCACTTACTATCGTACTGGAGAATTCAGCAAGTCCATCCAATACTATCAACAGGCAATTTCTGACGAGCCACAGAACGCTTATTACTGGGGCTACCTCGGGCAGGCTTTCTATAAAAACTACCAGTTCGGAGATGCAATTCTAGCACTACAGATAGCCATTCGTGGTGGAGTTACCACGAATGGTACGATCGTTGAAGGATTGCCGCTTTCTTATGAAGTCGTCGATATGTATTACATTTACGGTCTCTCGTTGATGGAATTGGGTTACTGCAGTGAAGCAGTGGATATTTCTCAAGCCATCATACAAAGCATGCAGGATGATGAAACAGCGGTCTATAATGCCGAGTACACCTTGGAACGCTGCTATGAAAAGTTGAACGACCAGCAGTTGTTGAAGTTGCCGACTGCCACCATGATACCAACCTGGACGCCACAACCCACCCTCACACCCACACCACTGCCGTATCAAATTCCAACACCTGCGGGAGAATAAAATAATATGTATTTACCTCGCAAGGATAGCCTGTTTCAGAAAAAGAAACACCGCACCAGTCCTTATGTTATTGCGGTTTTGATTGCAATGATCATTTTCTTGCTGATCATTTTGCGTGACCAGCAGGAAGGGCGTATAACCCCCTTATTTATGGCTACTCCCACTGCCACCCGCACGGTGGATTCATTTGTGCAGGAAGCAGAAGTGCATTTTGTGGCTGGTGACCTGACCAAAACCCTGGAGGCTTTCCAAAATGCCGCCGCAGTGGACCCTAATAATGTGGTGCTGTGGGTTGAACTGGCACGTGTTCAAGTGTATTCCACATCCTCACTAGCGACCAGTGAAGAGAAGTACGAGCGCTTGAATGAAGCGCTGGATTCAGCCAATAGAGCCCTAGAGATCGAGAACGAGAACAGCACCGCCCATGCGGTAAAAGCATTTGCACTGGATTGGCTGTCAAGCTCTGCCGTGGTAAGCGATGAATGGGAACAGATTTTAACCCAGGCAGAACAGGAAGCAGTGGCAGCGCTGCAGATGGATAGTAATAACACTCTTGCACTGGCGTATTATGCCGAGATACTGGTTGACCAGATGAAATGGACCCAAGCGGAACAATATATTGACCAGGCATTACAACGTGATGATACCTTAATGGACGTGCACCGCATCAATGCCTATTTACAGGAATCCATCGGGAATTACAGCGCTGCCATTACGGAATATAAAAAAGCCTCTGAGATCAACCCTAACCTCACTTTTTTATATCTTTCAATTGGCGTGAACTATCGCCAGCTGGAACAATACGATCTTGCGCTGGAATATTTTGCTAAAGCGGCTGATATCAATGAGCAGCTGGGCATCATGGATCCCATCCCCTATCAATCCATCGCGAAAACCTATGTCCAGAAAGGGGAACCCCTTGCAGCAAGCCTGAATGCACGAAAAGCAGTGCAGATCAAACCGGATGACGCCTTCTACTATGCCTTTCTGGGAGATGTCTATCACAAGTCACGCAATTATGAGAGTGAAATACTGGCTTTTCAGTGTGGTCTGGAAGGATGCACGGCAGAAGAGAGCTGTGAAGTGCGCCAGTGTGACCCTGAAGTGGATACCATGGTCGCTATTGAAGGATTGCCACTTTCAGTGGACACCAAAGATTTCTATGCTGAATACGGTGCGGTGATGGCAGCTCTTCATCGTGATACCAACGGCTATTGCAACAAGGCAATGCAAATTCTCGAGTTGGTGCGCAGCGAATTCTCAAATGATGCTGTCATCATGGGAGTTGTAGAAGAATCCGAAGCCATTTGTGAATCCTACGGGTATTAAAGTATTAAAGAAATATTAGATTTAATCAATCGCCTTGACTGGAAAGTCAAAGATGGATAATATTGGAATTAGCACTCTATTGAAAAGAGTGCTAAAATAATGACTCAAAAAAAATTCAGGAGGATCTTATATGGCACTCAATATCAAACCCCTTGGCAGCCGATTGGTCGTAGAGCCGATTGAACGGGAAGATGTAACCGCATCAGGTATCGTCTTACCTGAAACTGCAAAAGAGAAACCCCAAAAAGGTACAGTTCTTTCCATCGGTCCTGGTGATCGTGACGAAAAAGGCGAACGCATCCAGATGGATGTCAAAGAAGGTGATACGGTTTTGTTTGCAAAATATTCCGGCACCGAGATCAAGATCGACGATAAAAAGCTCTTAATTCTCAAAGAGAGCGATGTTCTGGCAATCGTCACCAAATAAATAATCACCCGAAAAAGAAGGAGATTCGTATGGCAGCAAAACAACTTGTTTTTGGAGAAGAAGCACGCAAAAAACTGCGCGATGGTATTGATGTCGTTGCAGAAGCAGTTGCCACCACGCTCGGTCCAAAGGGACGTAATGTCGCATTGGATCGCAAGTTTGGTTCTCCCACTATTACCCACGACGGTGTTACCGTTGCGAAAGAAATCGAACTGGAAGATCCCTTTGAGAATATGGGAGCTCAGTTATTGAAAGAAGCAGCTACCAAGACCAACGATATCGCTGGCGATGGCACCACCACTTCCACCGTTCTGGCACATGCCATGGTAACCGAAGGTTTGAAGACCCTGGCAGCCGGCGCCAACCCAATGCTTTTGAAACATGGGATTGAAGCCGCTTCTAAGAAGGTCGCCGATGCGATCAAGGATCAGGCGATTGATATTTCCACCAAGGATGAAATTGCCAACGTAGCCACCATTTCTGCCCAGGACCGCCAGATTGGTGATCTGATTGCAGATGTGATGGATAAAGTTGGCAAAGATGGCGTCATCACCGTTGAAGAATCAAAAGGTCTCGAATTTGAACAAGAATATGTTGAAGGTATGCAGTTCGACCGTGGTTACATTTCACCATATTTCGTAACCGATTCAGAACACATGGAATCCGTTATCGAGAATCCATATATCCTGATCCACGACAAGAAAATTTCCGCTGCACAGGATATGCTTCCCTTGCTCGAGAAGATGGTGCAGGTTGGTAAACGAGATCTGGTTATCATTGCCGAAGATATTGATGGTGAGGCTCTGGCAACTTTGGTGCTCAACAAACTACGCGGTACTTTGAACGTACTGGCAGTCAAAGCCCCCGGTTTTGGGGATCGCCGTAAAGCCATGCTGCAGGATATTGCCGTTCTGACCGGCGCAACGGTTATCTCAGAAGAAACTGGACGTAAACTGGAAACCACCACGGTTCAGGATCTGGGAACCGCAGAAAAGGTTCAATCCGACAAGGACAATACTACAGTTATCGGTGGTAAGGGTGATTCCAAGGCTATCAAAGGTCGCATTGACCAGATTCGTGTTGAGATCGACAAAACCACCAGCGATTATGACCGTGAAAAACTGCAGGAACGCCTCGCAAAGCTTTCCGGTGGCGTTGCGATCATTCGTGTTGGCGCAGCCACTGAAACCGAATTGAAGGAAAAGAAACATCGTGTGGAAGATGCTCTCTCCGCAACCCGTGCGGCTGTGGAAGAAGGGATCGTCCCCGGTGGTGGTGTGGCTCTGCTGAATGCGGTGGACGCACTTGCCAATGTGAAACTTGACAATGATGACGAACAAACCGGTGTGAATATCATTCGCAAGGCACTCTATGCTCCCATGAAACGCATTTCCGAAAATGCTGGTTTCGATGGAGCTGTTATTGTCGAAAACGTCCGCCAGGAACAAGAGAAAGCCAAGAGCAAGCAGATTGGTTTCGATATCATTTCAGAAAAATATGTTGATATGGTTAAATCCGGTGTGATTGACCCCGCGAAGGTCACGCGCGGCGCATTGGAAAATGCAACTTCCATTGCAGCGATGATCCTCACCACGGAGGCTCTCATCACGGATGTTCCTGAACCTGAAAAAGCAATGGCGCAGCAGCCAATGCCAGAATACTAAACGCCAAAAGCCGTAGGATTTCAAACCCTACGGCTTTTTTTTATTTGCGATTATAATC
>DMDF01000055.1 GCA_003446605.1 Anaerolineaceae bacterium | reverse complement strand
CCGGGAGATTTCATCAGTTGGGATCAACCTGATTCACGCTGGATATTGGGTTATGAATGGCTGGCAATGGAAATTAATCCAGAGACCTTTCAAGAATACGATTTTATGGGTAGTGTGATGGATTTCTATCAGGATTTTTATGAATTGGATGCAGATACCATCAATGAGAATATTATCCCACTGGTATACGGTAGTTTCTGATCACGAATGCAGAAAAAGAACCTCCTTTTATTCTTTCTGTTAATTTTTATCATGGGTATCTCCTTATTTATTGGGAGGTACCCACAGCCAATCTTTACACCGGTACGCTTGTTATGGGAAGATGAACTCGCCAAGGCTCTTATTTTAAATATTCGCCTGCCGCGGTTGATAGCAGCCGCTTTATTAGGAGCATCTCTTTCGATTTCAGGCTATATTTTTCAGATGGCTTTTTCAAATCCGCTCGCCGATGGTGGAATTCTAGGGGTGAACCAGGCAGCTGGATTTGGTGCTGCATTGGCAATCATCACAACAGGATATACTTTTGTTCAAATCCAGATCAGCGCTCTCCTATTTGGGATACTTTCCATATTCCTTGTGTTGCTTTTATCGCGCATAATCAAGACAGAAAGTACCATTATCAATCAAATATTTGCCGGTATCGCCATTTCTGCGATATTTTCTTCGGGAATTGGGATTCTAAAATACATGGCGGATCCTCTGCAAGAATTGCCCAATATCGTATTCTGGTTGCTGGGAGATTTATCTTCCATCACGTGGGAACGCATATTGCCTGTAATTCCCCAAATCTTGATCGGTATTTCGATTTTGTGGGCACTACGATGGCGGGTCAACGCATTGGCACTGGATGAGAATGTCTCCTTTTCCTTAGGCGCAGGGAAGAAAAGAGAGACATATTTTATTCTTTTCATTGCGGTCTTATTAACCGCGAGCGTTATTTCTTATGCAGGTTTGGTGGGCTGGATTGGATTGATCATCCCCAATATTGTGAGGACGATCTTTGGAACGACAGGACAAAAATCAATCCCAGCAACCCTCATGATAGGGGCAGGGTATGCAGTAATTTGTGACACATTAGCACGAACTTTAATACCTGGCGAAATTCCACTTGGAATCCTAACGGCTATATTAGGAGCCATTGCGATGATTGTACTGGTCAGCGCAGGGAAAATACGAATAAAAGAATAGGGAAAGGTATCGATGATTAAAAAATTAGAAATATGTGACCTTTCCTATCGCTACGCAGAGGAGGACCACTCGGCTTTGCAGGATATCACCCTGAATGTGACAAATGACAATATTGTAGCGATTCTTGGAAATAATGGTTCGGGGAAGACAACCCTACTGCTGCTCGTATTAAAAAAATATATTCCCCAGAGAGGAGCCATTCATTTTCTGAACGAGAAGGATGGAACTGAAAATGAAATCAGAATCGGTTATTTACCTCAGATCGAGAAAACTCCCTATGGGTTTACAGTCTCTGAGTATGTGATGATGGGGCGGTATCCTCATGTTGGGTGGTTGAATATGCCTGATGAGCGAGACAGAGAAATCTCTCATAGTGTTATCCATGAACTGCAAATTGAGAAATTAGAGAAGAAACATTTAGGTGATCTGAGTGGGGGAGAGTTGCAGAAAGTGCGTATAGCCAGACTATTGGCGCAAGAGCCTGACATTTTATTGATGGATGAACCAGCCAACCATCTGGATCTTAAGAATAGAAGAGAACTTCTAGAGATCATACGAAATTTGAAAGATGAAAATAAGATTATCCTCTTCACAACACATGATCCAAATGATGCGGTAGAGATAGCCAATCAGGTGTTGCTGATGAAAGATGGCTGTGTTGTAGCGTATGGGCAGACCCACACCGTGATGAGGCAGGATAATTTACAAAAAACCTTTGATATTCCTATTAAGCTACAAAAAATTAACAAAAAGACAGTAATTATCCCAGGTGAATGATGAAACCTGACGTATGGATCATAACGGGGTCTCAGCGAATAGGGAAAACTGTTCTGCTGCTTGATTTATATCAACAAGTACAGGAAAAGAAGAACATACCCATGTGTGGGGTAATTTCACCAGGATTCTATATACAGGACGAACGAGAGAAAATTATTGCGCAAAACGTGGAAACTGGAGAAAAACATGATCTAGCGAACTATCTACCTGGTTGGGACACAACCATGCCTGAAAAGGTCTGGAAGATGGATAAAGATGGTATTTTATGGGGAAATACACAATTAAAAAATTGCGAACCTAAAGGGAAAGTATTTTTGCTGGATGAAATCGGGATTTATGAACTGTTGGAGGGGGAAGGGTGGCAGGCGGGGCTAGAAATACTGAAAAGAAGGCAATATTGCAAAGCAATTGTTACCGTTCGCAAAGAGGTTTTAGGATCACTGATTAATATATGCGAAGAAGAGCATATTTTATATGAATTATTTGACTTGGATGATCCAACAGCGGAAAAACAAAGATTTATTGAGGAAATTCTCTCTACGTTACCTGGAGAGCTGTGAGAAATAGAAAGCGGCGATAGAAAAAGAGGTAGCAACATTCAGAGATTTTTTCTGACCCCATATTGGAATTTGTAGAACTGCATCGCTGCAAATTCTTATTTCAGGGTCTATTCCGTAAATTTCATTCCCAAGAATAAAAAGTATTTTTTCCGAATTAAATTTCAAGCCGATATCCAGCAACGATTGAGCAGTTGGACAGGCTTCGATGGAATATATTGTATAGTCGAGTTCTTTTTTTTCGTGTACGAGGTCCAAAGCATTAGGGTGCGATTTCCATGAAAGTGTTTTTTCAGAGCCAAGACTGGTTTTTCGCACCTTGCTCTGTGTCGGGGAAGGAGTGACACCACACAGGTATATCTGATCTAAGCCAAAGGCATTGGCAGATCGTAAGATAGAGCCAACATTATAAGCTGACCGGATGTTGTCGAGTACGCATTCCAAGCGAAACCCTCGTAATTTGTTAAAATGCGCATAGCCATTATCTAGTACGTATTGAGTGACAATTAATCTCTCCCCACACAGGGGACAAAACACATTGTAGTCATCCAGGGGAGCGGGGAAACGTAGATTGCATTGGATATTGCTGCACTGCAGCATCACAAGATCGATCATTGTTTTATGAAATCTATTTGTGTTCGGATAATACGAGTTTGAGCTGGATCTATCTGAAAATACATCAAGACATGGTCAGGTCTCCCGGTGGAATTGATCTGGCTGGATAATTTCATGGAGAGATAATCCCCATTTTGGGGATGGCTGTGGATTTCCATGTTCAAAATGAGTGGCTTAAGGTCATATTGCTTACCATTGTGCTTTGTAAAGATAATTGTAGAGGAATTAATGACCTGCTGTCGTATACATTCTAATTCTTCGAGAGATTTTTTATCGAAGAAGTGAATTTCGTAATCAGAAGAAAACAATAGGGGTTGAAGAGAACTGTTGCCAGGATCGATAAATTCCAAGTATGAAATAGAGAGACCTTCCGGTAGATAGTGATTCAAATCTTCCTCAGTGATCTTTGTATCAGAATCGGCAGATATCCAAATATCAACAATCTCTGCACTACTTTCAAAACCGAGCGGTAATGGAGAAGCTTGCTGGATCTTGGCTTGTGGGTGAAATCCATGGGAATACGCTATTTTTATCCCTGCGCGTCGTAATGTTCGCTCCCATATTCTTTGAACATCCAGATTGGAAGTGAAGCGGATGAATCCAAATTTGGAATAATAAATTCGTAGCCTTTTTTCGATAGTTTCCATGGATTTATTCTCCAAGCAGGTTGCGGCAAACAATACCGTAACCTGCTTGAATACCACAGGCGTGGCAAAGGATGCGACAGTCGGTTGTTAATGATCCTGCCATTGATTTCTGATATTCTCTCCCCAAAAAAGCTTTTGATACGCCAATATCGATGAAATCCCATGGAAGGTCTTCTTGCAAATCCCTTTGACGGTGGCTGTATTCATACGGATTGATACCACATGTGGAAAAGGCAGCCTTCCAGATGTCAAAGGTATGATATTCCTGCCAGGTATCAAATTTAGCACCTTGTTTCCACGCTTCATATATCACAGAAGAAGCATTTTCATCCGCTCTGGAAAGCCAACCCTCCAACAAGGATGATTCGACTGATGGAAAACTTACTTTAATACCGCTATTGCGAAATCCATCGCGTAAAATTTGATGTTTTTGACGGATATTTTCATCCAAATCCATAGCTACCCACTGGAAGGGTGTATGGCATTTAGGAATGAAGGTGTTGATGCTTACCGAGATTCTCGCTCTGCCAGCTACTATCTTCTTCCCGATGGATTTTACCTTTTTACATAAAGCAACGATCTCCGCGACATCTTGCATGGTCTCCCCGGGAAGACCTATTAAAAAATAGAGTTTAATGGAAGTCCAACCTTGCTGGAAGATTTGAGCAGCAGTCTCGAGTAAATCACCTTCAGAAATCGGTTTATTAATGGTTTGGCGCATGATCGCGGTCGCTGATTCGGGAGCTAAGGTGAAATTACCCTTACGTTGGTCCATGGCATCCATAAGATCTTTTGAAAAAGATTCAATTCGTAGGGAAGGTAATGAAAGATTTACATTAGCTGTGGTGAATTCGCTTGAAATACGAATGATGAGGTCTTGGATGGAAGAAAAATCACTGATACTCAACGATAATAACGAGATTTCATCATATCCAGTTTGCCGAAGTGCAATTCTCAAAGATTCCATGATCTCATCAAGAGGGCGTTCACGAACAGGTCGTGTGATAAAACCTGCCTGGCAGAATCGGCAGCCGTGCGAGCAACCGCGCATAACCTCAATGGCAATGCGATTATGTGTGGTCTCAATGTTGGGAACGAGTGGTTTCTTGGGTGAAGCAGGTAAGTGGGAAACCATATTTTTTTTAATGGGATCGATCTTTTTTTCATTGCAATATTTACCCAGGAAATATTGATTGATGTTGTATCTGGATGGGACATAAAGCCCATTGAGCCTGCTGATCTTTTCAAGATGATCATCGCGCGAATCATCTTGAGAGAGAATAGTCAATATTTCAAGAAATACATCTTCCCCGTCTCCGATTACAAAAGCATCCATAAAGGCGCTCATGGGTGCTGGATTAAAAGTGGAATGACCTCCCGCGACAATAATTGGATGATCTTCTGTCCGATCCTTGCTGTGAATGGGGATATTTGCCAAATCTAGTAAATTCAGCGTGTTGGTATAGAGGGTTTCATAAGGGATGGAAATACCAACCAGGTCAAAATCAATAACCGGATGTTTGCTTTCGAGCGAAAAAAGAGGGATATGGAATTTGCGCATAGCCATTTCCATATCTTCCCAAACTGAAAAGGTTCTTTCTGCACAAAATGACGGTTTATTATTAACCTGATCATAGAGAATATTCAATCCAATATTTGAAAAACCAATTTCATACACATCAGGAAAAGCCAGTATCGATTTAACCGTACATGAATCCCAATCTTTGATTACCTGGTTGTATTCACCACCCACATATCTACCGGGCTTTTGGATATTAAAAAGGTTTTTATCAAGAAATATGTGAATCTCTGATGGTGAAAGAGAAGAATGTTTTGCCAATTATAAAAGTCCTTTATTCAAGCCGCCATCCACCGTCAACATAACACCTGTAATATAAGACGCAGCGGGTGAAACCAGAAACACAGCGGCGCGAGCGAATTCCTCAGGTTTTCCAATTCTTTTTAGAGGAGATGCCTGAGCTTGTTTATATAATTCCTCATCAATAGAAGTGTTGTTTTGCGTAGCACGAATGGACATGAGATTCTGAACACGTTCGGTGGCTGTCCAGCCGGGTAAAATGGAGTTAACACGAATGCCTTCCGGTCCCAATTCATTAGCCAGCGTTTTTGTCATTCCAACAGTTGCAGAGCGGATGGAATTAGAAAGAATCATGTTTTCCATCGGTTGTTTTACTGCAGCAGACGTGACGGTAAGTATGCTGGGGGTTGAGGAACGAGCAAGAAGTGGTTTTGCTGCCTTGATAAGCCGTACATGGCTGAGAAATGTGGATTGGAAAGCTAGCAGCCAATCCACATCGCTGAAATCATCCAGTCTGCCTGCGGGTGGTCCGCCTGCGTTGGTGATAAGAATGTCCAATCCACCAAAACGAAACTGGATCTCATTAATAACTTTATCCGCGAAAGAAGGATCTGTAACATCTCCTGGTACTGCCATAACCTGTGCATGCGAATTTAAATCCAGCCCCTCTTTGGCTTTCGCTAATTGGGTTGTATCCCGCCCATTGATAATCACTATTGCACCTTCCTGCACCAACAGCTTGGCGGTTGCGAATCCCAGT
Source organism: Anaerolineaceae bacterium (assembly GCA_003446605.1). Lineage (GTDB taxonomy): Bacteria > Chloroflexota > Anaerolineae > Anaerolineales > Anaerolineaceae > UBA4781. Next base: position 14,427 of record DMDF01000055.1, on the reverse strand, counting down.
CCACGGCTGGAGCCGGTCACCAGCGCTATTTTTCCATCGAGTAAAAGATCCATCATTTACCTACCAAATTTCAAATTTTTCATCAAAAAACTCAATATCTAAAAATGTTGACTGCATGTAATTATAAATTTTCTTCAGGCTACTATCCAGAAACCGTTTTTCGTTGCCTACTATAACGCACCCAATTACGCTGCGATCCCATACCTCTAACAAATCAATCTCTGATATGGAAATGTTGAATTTCTTATGCATGTGATTTACAAACGGTTTTATCTGCGATCGTTTTGATTTCAGTGAATGTGAATCACCTAATTTTAGTTGGAAAGTCAGAATTCCAATATGCATCGTGGTAAATTATAGTCGTTCAGGCTGATTAATAGTAAGATTGAATTATGAAAGCTCATTTTACTACTTACGACCAGGCATTGGATTTTATTTATTCGAAAATAGATTTCAGTTTTACCAAACAGCAACGCTATTCTGAAGAAGTATTCAACCTGGAGCGCATGTTTCAATTTATGCAACGTTTGGGTAATCCTCAAAAGGCTTACAAGACCATTCATGTAGCTGGGACGAAGGGGAAAGGGTCTATCTCTGCGATGATTTCTTCGATACTGGTAAGTGCGGGTTACTGCACCGGCTTTTATTCATCTCCCCACATGTTGGATTACACCGAACGAATTCAGATAAATGGCATCTCAATTACCAGAGAGGATTTCCTGGAAGTGGTTAATGAAATTTACCAGGTTATCCAAGAGATACATGGACTGACAACCTTTGAAATCACAACTGCCATTGCATTTCAGCATTTCATGAAGAAAAAAATTGATTTTGGTGTGATCGAAGTAGGATTGGGGGGGAGATTAGACGCAACCAATATCATTACACCAGAAATCTCGGTGATCGCGTCCATTTCTCTCGATCATACGGCAATTCTTGGTGACACCGTAGAAGCCATTGCTGGCGAAAAAGCCGGAATTATTAAAGAAGGTATTCCAGTTGTAGTTTCTCCCCAAAAATCATCCGTCATGCAAGTTTTTAAGGAAAAATCTCAGACTGTGGGTGCGCCGCTATTCCAAAGCGCTGATCTATTGGAGTACACAACAAGAACTTCCCAATTGGAATTCCAGGATTTCGATATTTCATTTCCAAAATTCTTTTTAGATAAGAGTACAGTGGATGAGAAGGAAAGCATCCGCATTAAAATTCCACTTTTGGGAAAACATCAAATGGAAAATGCCGGTACCGCTTTTTGTGCCCTTAAAATACTGCAGGAAAAAGGCTATTCTATTTCTAATAACAATATTAAAGACGGATTTCAACATGTTAAATGGCCAGGACGTTTTGAAATTTTACAGCAACAACCTTATGTCATTATTGATGCTGCCCATAATTATGAATCTTCTCTACGATTGATTGATACAATTCACGAATTATTTCCTCAGCAAAAGCTCACTCTAATATTTGGAGCCTCTGAGGATAAAGATATCGCAGGCATGCTGCGCAATTTTGCACAGATCTCGAAGATGATCATCTTCACGAAATCAATACACCCACGTGCAGCGGATCCCATAAGCATGCAGAAATTAATCACCTCACCGCTATGCGATACAATTATCATTGAGGATATTCAAAAAGCATTGGAATTTGCTTTACATGAATCAAAGGATGGAGATATCATTTTAGCCAGCGGTAGTATCTTTATCGCAGCTGCTATACGAAAAACGTGGTTTGAGATGTACAAGGAGAAAGCCATATAGATGACTGGTGATTCAGATAATACTAGAGATCAAATTTCCGCGGTATTGCTACAGCGATCCGATGAATTAAACGAAATACCCAATTTACATCCCGACAAAAACGGAACGATCCATTCCAAAGCATTGGTTTTGAAAGACTTCATTATCTTCCCCAAGATGATCTCACCGATATTCATTTCTGACCCAGATGATCTACGTATTATCGGAGAAGTTTTAGAGAAAAATTCTACTTTGATAGGGATGATCAAGAATAATGCGGGGGATGAGTATTTTGAAATCGGCATTGAATTTGCGATTGGGAATGTGATCGGCATCGGGGAAGGGAATTATTCTGCGCTCATTCAGGGAAGAAGAAGAGTAGTAATTAACGAAGTGGCTGAAAGGGATGATGGCTGTTATGTAACAGCTATTCCTGTTGAACCTTATCTCATGTATGAAAAAAAGACCAAAGCGCTTGGAAATATCACATTGGATTTATTTAACCAATGCGTTCAGCTTGACCGCAGCTTACCGGAAGATATCAGCGTGTATGTTATGAGCATTTCTGAGATAGACTGGCAAGCAGATGTCATTGCAAGTGCTATCTCATTACCTTTTGAAAAACGTGTCAGCATTTTGCAATTAGTAAATATTAATGAACGCTTGCAATTCATTAACCAGAGTTTGGCGCAAGAATTGGATGTATTGCGGATAGAAGACGATTTACACAGCAAAGTACAACGGGAAGTTGACAAAAATCAACGAGAATTCTATTTACGCGAGCAGATAAAAGCCATTCAGATGGAATTGGGGGAAAGGGATATATGGGAACAGGAGATCATTGATTATCAGCAAAAACTTGCTAAATTGCACCTGCCCGATGAAGTGAAGAAGGTTGCCAACAAAGAACTGAGTCGTCTTAAAGAAGGACCATCTTTTTCACCTGAAATGGGTATTATCCGTAATTATTTGGATTGGATTATCGATTTACCCTGGTCAGAGCGAACCGAAGATAATCTGGATATCAAACATGCCATTTCTGTACTAACAGAAAATCATTATGGTCTGGAAAAAGCAAAAGATCGTATTCTGGAATACCTGGCAGTGGAAAGTCTCGGAAAGGAAAATTCAAGACAACCAATTCTGTGTTTTGTCGGTCCTCCTGGCACCGGGAAGACATCCTTGGGGAAATCAATAGCCCAATCCCTGGGGAGAAAATTCGTGCGATTGAGTTTGGGGGGTGTGCGGGATGAAGCAGAGATCCGGGGTCATAGACGTACTTATATTGGTGCTTTGCCCGGGCGCGTGATCCAAACCATGAAGCGAGCAGGCACCATTAACCCCGTTTTCATGCTGGATGAGGTTGATAAGATCGGCAACGATTTTCGCGGTGATCCATCGGCAGCCTTGCTGGAAGTGCTTGATCGCGAACAAAATTATGCGTTCTCCGATCATTACCTTGAACTACCTTATGATCTTTCCAGAATTCTGTTCATCACTACTGCTAACAGCACCGATTCCATACCACCCGCTTTATTGGACAGAATGGAAATCATAGAATTTCCCGGTTACATCGAAGAGGAAAAGGTCGAGATCGCAAAAAAATTCCTGACTCCTCGCCAGAAAGAAGAGAACGGCGTAGAAGATCTGGATTTATTTTTAGATACTGCAAGCTTAAGTAAGATTATCCGCGATTATACCTATGAAGCAGGGGTTCGTAATCTTGAAAGAGAGATCGGCAAGATTTTCAGAAAAATCGCTCGCCAATTCACTGAAACCGGTGAGAAACCTGCTGAAATCACGCCATCCTTGATCGAAGAATGTCTGGGACCTCCCAAATATTTCTTTTTTGAAGCAGAGAAGGAAGATGAGATTGGAACTGCGGTTGCGATTGCATGGACTGAAAATGGTGGTGAAATCATGCCGGTGGAAGTGCTCATAACCGATGGAAAAGGGAACCTGCAAATCACCGGACAGGTCGGTAACGTAATGCAGGAATCAGCTCAGGCTGCCCTTTCTTATCTAAAATCAAAGACCACAGATCTAAAAATAAAAAAGATTGATTTTGAAAAGATTGATATCCATATTCATATTCCAGAAGGTGCTATCCCCAAGGATGGACCAAGTGCAGGAACAACCATTGCTACTGCGCTGGTTTCAGCTTTGACAAGAAGAAAAGTTTACAAGGATATCGGAATGACCGGTGAGATCACCCTGCGTGGGAAGGTTTTGCCTGTGGGAGGGATTCGTGAAAAACTCACCGCTGCACGAAGGGCGGGGATTAAACGAATAATCATTCCACGAAAGAATGAAAAAGACCTGGTTGAGATTCCGGAATCAGCCTTGAAAGAACTGGAGATCATCAAAGTTGATCATTTGGATGAGGTGCTAGATATATCTTTATACCCCTCAACGAATTGAGAATTGGTCTTATTTTCAGTCAGGGGAATATCTTCCTCAAGGGCTTTAATTCCATTATTGACCTGTAGGAGAATTTTCTCTAACTCAACTTTGAGATTTCGCAAAGTTTCTACTGCATATTCATCTGCATCCGCTTTAATCATGCTGCTTTGCTCCTCAGCTCTTCTGATGATCTGGTCAGCTTTCAATCGCGCAGATTCCACAATGCCATCTCGATTAACCATCTCCACGCTTTTTTCACGAGCCAGATTGATGGTGCGGGTGGCTTCTTCCTGTGCTTGTGCAAGCACTCTTTCTTTCTGATTGAGGATCTGTTGTGATTTTTTAACTTCTTCCGGTATGGATAAACGCATTTGGTCAATCAAATCAAGCAAACGATCCTCTTTGATTATTACATCATTTGTCAGCGGAACAGCCTTGCTTTCATTGAATAATTCTTCCAGTTGATCAATCAAATGTAAAATGTCCATACTGGTTTCCTTGTTAGCTAATCCCTCAAAGAGGTTGAATAAGTATGTCTGTGTTCTTTATCTATTTTCTTTAATTTTACATCCAATGCGGTAATCACATGCGGTGGTACCATACTGCTTACATCGCCATCTAGGGATGCAATCTCACGCACGGTGGAGGAAGAAAGAAATGTGTGCTTTTCGCTGGTGATGAACGCCACTACGTCAATATCAGGAGCTAAACGATTGTTTGCCAGTGCCATACGAAATTCATACTCAAAATCCGAAAAGACTCGTAATCCACGTACAATTACCGATGCTCCCACTTTCTTGCAGAGGTCGACTGTCAGCATGTCATATCCGATAATCTCGATATTAGGTTGATCAAAGCTGCGTTTTACAAGATCGATGCGTTCTTTTGGAGAAAAAAGCAGTGATTTTAGAGGGCGATCGTATACCGCAATATACAGTGTTTCGAACAAGCGGGCAGCGCGTAACGCGATATCGATATGCCCATAATGGATCGGGTCGAATGTGCCTGGAAAGATTGCTTTTGTCATGGTTTAACTCAATTCTCCGTTTGTTGTATTATTCCAAAGATGGTCAAATTCGTATCGCAGCGCTTGATTCTCTTCCAATACTAAATCTGGATCGCGTTTTAGTAGAGCTTCTGCTTGTGATCGAGCTCGAGTTATTAGCTTTATATCAGATATATTTGCTAATTTCAATCCCCTATATCCTGATTGGCGAGTGCCGAAGAAATCGCCTGGACCACGTGTTTTCAAATCGAACTCAGCCAATGCAAAGCCATCATTGGTTTCGGTCATCTTTCTCAGGCGTTCATTTTCAATGGAATTATCTTCTTCCGGGATGAGATAGCAAAAAGAAGCCACTTCACCGCGACCAACACGACCACGCAACTGGTGCAATTGGGCTAATCCAAAGCGGTTAGCACCTTCAATGAGGATGATCGTGGCGTTGGGGATATCCATGCCTACTTCGATTACAGTCGTGGATGCCAGGATATCCAGTTCTTGGCGACGGAATTGCTCCATGATAGTATCTTTTTCTTCTTGCTTCAATTTTCCATGGAGAAGTCCAATGCGAAAATCGGGGAAAATATTTTTCTCCAATTCAGTGTACCCGGTCGTCACAGCCAGGTTGTTGGGTTCATCCTCATCGCTATCAATTTGGGGATAAACAACAAACGCTTGATACCCTGACTGAACCTGAGTGCGGATCTTTTCGTATGCGATCTCTTTTTGCTGTGGATGGAGCACATAGGTTGCCACCGGAATTCTACCTCCCGGCATGTCAGAAAGTGTGGAAACATCAAGATCCCCATGAATGGTCAGATTGAGCGAACGTGGGATGGGAGTGGCAGACATGATAAGGATATGTGGGTTGTCCCCTTTTGCGCGAATTGCCGCCCGTTGTGCAACGCCAAAACGATGCTGTTCATCAATGACCACCATCTGCAAGTCTTGAAACTCAACCGGATCTTCGAGTAAGGCATGCGTTCCCACAATGACTTTAATTGAACCCGAAGCAAGTTCCTTTCGAATCTTCTGCTTTTCCTTTTCAGGCGTGGCTCCAAGCAGACAAATGATTTCTTCCTGCGAAAGAATACCATCTTGCAGGAACATGGAAAGCAAAGTTTGATAGTGTTGTTGTGCCAATAATGCAGTCGGGGCTAAAAAGGCAGTCTGTTTTCCTGCGCGAACAATAATTTCCATCGCAAAACGAGCGACCACAGTTTTGCCTGCTCCAACGTCACCCTGGAGCAGGCGATTCATGAGTTTGCCTGATGAAAGATCACTCCGAATCTCAGCCAGTGATTGCATCTGTGATTCTGTAAGCTCATAGGGAAGTGCGCTTATCTCTTTTTGAAGAATGTCATCTTCTATTTGATATGGATGAGCGGAAAGAGAATTCCAATCCGCTTTTTGTCTGGCATACCCCAACTGCATCAGAAATACTTCATCAAAAGATAATCTCTCAATGGATCGATGCAGATTTTCGTGATCGGAAGGGAAATGAATACCGTTCAGGGCATCATTGAGTGAGAGCAGTTTTTCTTGCTGGAGGATGTTCTCCGGAAGATAATCCCGGATCCGTTGCGTCCAAAAAGTGATAGCCTGGTAAATTCTTTCGCGCAGCCATTTCTGCTGGATGCCTGCTGTGAGGGAATATACAGGGACAATGCGGTTGGTGTGAAGGTGCTCGGCGTTGATCGGTTCCCATTCAGGATTATTCAAACACAGTCGCCCTAAATAGGTATCTATTTTGCCGGAACAGACGATGTGTGTCCCGATATTCAAGCGATTGGTAAGCCAGGGTTGGTTGAACCAGGTAACCCACAGACTCCCTGTTCCATCACTGATCATGCATTCTACAAGCTGTAGGCGGCTGTTTTTCGCATTGCGCTTTTGGATCGATTGTACAGAACCGCTGATGGTGACTTCTTCCCCAAATTGAAGATCACGAATCGGGGTAAGCTGGGAATAATCATTATAACGACGGGGATAATAATGGAGTAGATCATAAATGGTATCCAGTCCGAGCTTTTTCAACTTCAATGCCATTTTGTCGCCAATACCCTGGATAACTGTAAGAGGGGCAAAAACTGCTCTGGGTTGATAGGGTTCTGAAGGTACTGATTTTTTAGGGGTCGATCCTTGTATATGTGCCGATTCTTTTTCCCTATCGTCTTCTTTGAGAAGCGCTACCACAGAATGAATAATGTTTTTTCTAGATTCGAGGGAACTCTCGTCATAAGGCTGCATTAAAATAACAATCTGTGAAATTAGATTGCTGTCGGCTCCTTCAGCAATGGCTTTTTCCTGCCAGATCGGAAGGAGGCGCTCAAATCCCCCCACAATGGCTTTATTGTTGAACCCTTTTGTGGTTTCTAACTTTAAATACTTTAAAAGTTCAATGAAAGAAGCATGCATAAGGCTATTTTACACTAAAGACCTATCTATCCATGCTTCGATATGTGTATGTTATTCGATGGCTATAATAAATTGATAAAAAGGCTGTCCACCTTCATGTAATTCCAATTCAAGATCAGGGTAATTATCAGCGAGATGAGCCATTACCCCATCCACTTCATCTTTGGTGACATTATTCCCATATAAAATCGTGAGATGTTCTTTCTCGTCCAGATCAACTGCTTCCAATAAATTGTCACAGGCTTTTTCAAGGGTGTTCGCTGAACCTACCAGTTCATCATTCAGCAATGTGATCACTTCGCCTGTTTTTACATCGATACCATTGATATTGATCGATCGTGTAGCAGTGGTAATTTCCCCAGAATCTACGTCCTGAATGATGTCTTCCATACTTTTGACCACATCATCCAATTTACCATCGAGATTTAACATCAAGGACGCAGTTAATCCTTCAGGAATGCTGCGAGTAGGAATGACTTTGACCTGTTTTTTAGTCATGTAGCAGGCTGTCTGAGCTGCAAGGATAATGTTTTTATTATTGGGTAATAAGATGACTTTATCAGTTGGTAAATTTTCGAAAGACGCAACGATCTCTTCTGTGCTGGGGTTCATCGTTTGACCACCCTGGATCACGGCAGCCAAACCGAGGCTATAAAAAATTCTAGTAATTCCCTCACCAGGTGAAACTGCGATAACAGCGATCTGACCTTCTTTAATCTGAGGTGGTTTTTGGGCTTGTTTTTCAGCTCGCTGTTGAGATTGTTCTTTCATCTGTTCCATCAGGTTTTCAATATACACTTTTTTGATCGTGCCAAAACCCATTACCAGGTCAATTGGCTCATACTTCTTCTCTTTCGGAACATGTATGTGCATGCGGTACAGATCTTCACCTTCACCTACTTGGATGGAGGTCCCAACTTTTTCCAATGATTCATAGAAAATAGAAAGATTGAAGTTATTCTCGGGTTCGAAATCTACCACTACCTCAAAATCCTGCCCTGGCTCGATGATCTCATCCATATTTTCAGATTCCATTTGCTCAAGTGACAAGGTTACTGCTGCTTCCTCGGCGACATCTATCGGTTCGTCTTTCAGATAGCGAGAGATACCTTCCAGGATGAAGAAAAGACCTTTCCCACCTGAATCGACCACACCAGCTTGTTTAAGGATGGGAAGCAGTTCAGGGGTATGCTGCACAGATTCATCGGCGGCTTCAATAAGCCCGTCAAGGATAATATGTAGATCAGCAGTGGTTTTTCTTAATTCCTCACCAGCTCTGGCAATATCTTTGATGACGGTAAGAATAGTGCCCTCTACCGGTCTTACCACACCTTTATAAGCGGTATTGCGGCTTTCCGCTAATGCTTGAACAAGAATATCGGCATCGAGATTTTCATTATCGTCCAGAGCACGGGCGAATCCTCTTAATATCTGGGAAAGGATGACACCCGAGTTACCTCTTGCTCCCATCAATGCACCATGAGCAAAACTCTTTGCTATTCTGCCTGCATGATTGTCTCCATCTGCCTCAATTTCTGCATAAGCAGTCTTCATAGTGAGAAACATATTCGTTCCGGTATCCCCATCGGGCACCGGGAAGACATTCAATGAATTAACAACCGGTTGGTTAGCTTTCAACCACATCATACTGGCATTGAAATATTTTTTTAAATCTTGTCCATTGATCTTGAAATTGGACACACTGGTATTTTCATCCACACTCGGTGGCTTTGATTCTACTCGCTGCATAAAAAACCTCAGATAAATTCTACTTAATCAGGATCGCTAACGCGCAGCCCGCGAACATGAATATTGACGTCGCTAACTGTAATTCCAGTGGAGGATTCAATCTGGAATTTTACATTGCTGGCAACACTGTTCGCAACGGATGATATCCTTGTACCATATTCGATGACGAGGTACATATCCACCGAGATGGAATTGTCTTCATTGTAGTGAACTACCACTCCAGAAGTAGGATCTTTTTGAAATAGTTTTGTGAGCCCTCTTGCCATGCCCTCATACGCCAATCCAACAACGCCATACGATTCAAGGGCTGCCTGGAAAGCAATAACGGCAATAGCGTGATATGAAATATAAATGCTGCCTATTTTATTTTCGGTTACGTTCATAGATGATGCTGCCTTTTTAGGTTTACCTTTTATATAAAACAATTAAACTTGATGATAGTTACGTACTATGGTAAACTATTTTCTCGTTATTTTACTTTGTTTTTAAAAGATTGGCTAATCTTTGAAAGGGATTGAAAAATGGCAAAATGTGAAATTTGTGGAAAAACGACCACTTTCGGGCACAACCGTAGTTTTTCTATGAGGGCAACCAATCGCAAATTCAAACCGAATTTGCAGAAAGCAACCGTTATGGAAAATGGGAAGCAGGTCAAGAAAACTATCTGCACGCGCTGTATGAAAACGCTTGTTAAAGAACGCTAGGTCGAAAAAGATGCAAAATCAATAACAGCACCTACAAGGTGCTGTTTTTTTTATGAGCCGATCAGTTTCTTGAGATTAGTGACGGATTGCTGGATTCCAATCTGATTATTAAAAATAGCTGAACCAATGACGAAAGAATCTGCTCCTGCATCAATAACGAACGGCAGCGTTTCAGTGTCGATTCCCCCATCCACCTGCAAATAGATATCACGGTTTTGAGCATCGATCATCTTTCTTACCATCTGGATTTTATCCAGAACAGGAAGTAGGAATTTCTGACCGCCAAAACCCGGATCAACGCTCATCACTAAAACCAAATCGACCATATCCATCACAGATTCGATTGACGAAACAGGTGTACCGGGGTTGAGCACTATTCCAGCGCGACAATTGTGATCTTTGATATTCTGTAAGGTACGGTGGATATGAATATCCTGCTCAATATGTACGGAAATCAAATTAACACCTGCATCGGCAAAGGCGGGAATAAACTGATTGGGATTGGATATCATTAAATGTGCATCCATTGGAAGAGCAGAAATCCTACGGCAGGTTTTTGCCATGGATGGTCCCATAGAAATATTGGGTACGAAATGACCATCCATGATATCCAGATGGATCCAATCAATTCCGGCAGCGCTGGCTTCCTCCAGCTGATTCTCGAGCTGACTAAAATCAGCGTTTAATATTGAAGCATTGATAATCTTTTTCACGTAGCTTCTCCAGGATATTTCATATTCTCTAATAATCTTACTATAACCAATTTTATTTCAGAAGGTCGTTATTGATCTTCCTGGTTTTCTGATCGATTGAAGTCATGTCAGGATGGCGCTGAATGATGGTATTCTCAACTTGCATGGGGTGGTTGGTAAAAAATGTCTGTACCTCATGATGAAGTTCAGATGCATTCTTGAAGCGATCTCGGGGTTGTTTGGATAAACAACGCAAAATGATGGCATTCATAGTAGAGGAGAGATTTGGTACGATCAACCGGGGGGTGGGAGGTAAAAGGGTTTGATGCATCTTGATCAAAATATCGAGATCGTTGTGAAAAAAAGGTGGAAAACCGGTATAAAGCAAAAATAAGATCACCCCTAGCGAATACACATCAGATGGAAACGAAGGAAATTTTCCTTCTGCTAATTCGGGTGCCAGGTAGACTGGCGAGCCCCAGATGGTTTCTGACGCGGGTCTTCTGCGGCGGGAACGGCTGAAACGCGTAGATAATCCGAAATCACTCAAGACCAGTTTATCCCCTGCTTCCATCAAGATGTTTTGTGGTTTTAGATCGTTATGAATGATATCCCGCTTGTGGAGGTAAGCAGTGGCATCCGTGATCTGCATGAAGATTTCCAGCAGGTCTTTTTCCGGAATTCTATAAATGCTATCTAAGTATTCACGCAAATTAATACTTTCGTAAAAAGGCATTACATAGAATGGGTAATCGTAGTATTGTCCTTCTGAAAGAACCTTCTGAATGGCTGGGTGGTTGCACGAACGCAGCAACCGAATCTCCCGACGAAATTCTTTCTGTTTATCTTTCCGTGTACAGAGTTTTACGACAACTTTTTCCCCTAGCAGAATATCTTTTGCCAGGTAAATGGAAGACATACCCCCGGAATCAAATTTTTTCTCGAGGTAAAAACGACCGTTTAGTAACACCGGTTCAAACAGAGATTCAGCTATATCTGTATCCATAATAATCAGGTATGATTGATAATAATACTATTTTATATGGAATAAGATCTTATGACCAAACGAACACCTCTCATCGTTGGTGCAATTTTAGGGATAGGATTGTTCTTTCTTCTTCTGGCAACAATCCTTTCCATCCCTGATATAAAAAATGAAGGAAAACCTACTGCAATACTGATTATCACACCCCTTGCAGCAACCTCCGTTCCTGTTTCTGAGGAGGGGAATGGAGAATTAGCACCCAGGCAAACAGAAACTGCCCTTCCGGGCGTTTTTGCAGTGGATATGCGCGTTACAGTTGCAAATACAGGGGGTGACGGATTGAAAGTACACAGTGAACCAGATATTGAATCGGACACCTTGACAATTGCCTCCGATGGTAGCGTATGGATAATTATAGAAGGACCCACCATCAAAGAAGGGCGTGTTTGGTGGAAGATGTGGTCGGAATCATCCGGATTAACGGGATGGGCGGTGCAGGATTATTTAACAGCCGTCTATTGATCCAGAGAAAGAGGCGCTATGGATAATCGAGCGATACAAGCTTTGGCAAACAGGATTCTGGATAACCTGGAACAGGTGATAATAGGAAAACGTGATGCACTCGAAATGGTGCTGTTAGGTTTGTTTTGTCGCGGGCATATCTTGATCGAGGATGTACCCGGAACGGGCAAGACCATGATAGCAAAAAGCCTTGCTATCAGCCTGGGAGGCAAATTCAGCCGCATTCAATTCACACCGGATATGCTGCCCAGCGACGTGACCGGGATTTCCATGTACAACCAGGCTGAGCAAATTTTTGAATATCGCCCGGGACCGATCATGGCAGAAGTAGTACTGGCAGATGAGATCAACAGGGCTACGCCGAAAACACAATCGGCATTGCTTGAAGCCATGGAAGAACGTCAGGTAACCGTTGATGGAAAGACGCATATTCTCCCTACCGCATTCATTGTTTTTGCCACACAAAACCCCATTGAGTATGAAGGAACATTTCCGCTTCCAGAAGCACAGCTTGATCGTTTTCTGTTGAAAGTGCGCATAGGTTACCCTTCTTTTGTAGATGAAATTCGTGTGCTAGATTCCCAACAGTTTTCTCACCCCATTGAGAAATTGGTATCCGTCACATCCATTGAGGAACTGAAAGATGCGCAGGCTTCTGTCAAGAACGTGCTGATTTCAGATCCTATAAAACAATACATTGTCAGCATTGTGGAAGCTACCCGTGAGAATAAAGAGATCCTTCTAGGTGCTTCTCCGCGTGGCAGTCTGGGATTGTACAGGGCAGGGCAGGTGTATGCAACCCTGCGTGGTCGAGATTATGTCATTCCGGATGACATCAAGCACATCACCGCACCAGTTCTTTCTCATCGTATTGTCTTGCATCCATCTGCGCGAATCAAAGATATAGATAAAGACATGGTCATTCAGGAAATTATAGATAGGGTAGAAGTGCCGCTGCATCCCTAATGTCATGAAAGTAAAACCACGTTTTTACATTTTATCTGCATGGCTAGGGGGGATTTTGACGTTGTGGATCATTTTTCAAGATGATCTATTTTTACAACTGCTGGTACTCCTGGTTTTGCTTATGCTCATCAGCTACATTTCAGCCAGATTGTCATTACGTGGAATTATCATTCAACGCAGTTCACGATATCATAAAATGACCATCGGTAATTATTTCGAGGATCATTTCGATATTGAGAACAAGCACGCTTTTTGGAAGCAGTGGATCGAGATCTGTGATTACTCGGGAATCTCTGGAAACCCACAGGAAATCCGGGTTCTTACTGGGCTGGATGCTAAGAAAGTGAGAACCTTTAATACGTATACCTTCTTGAGGAAACGTGGAGTTTACAACCTTGGTCCATTAAAACTTACATCCGGTGATTTTTTGGGATGCTTTGAATTCAATCGTTGGGTGGAAAGCCAAAAACGGTTGGTGGTGCTGCCGCGCATCATCGAGCTGGATCGATTCGCGCACCTGCCAGCTTACCTCAGCGGTGGTAAGGAACTAAAAGTAGCTTCTCTTGAGACAACTCCTTTTGCAGCAGGGGTACGAGAATATTATCCGGGTGATTCTCTGCGCCGTATCCACTGGCCAACCACAGCTCGCAAACAAAGGTTAATGGTGAAGGAATTTGATCGTGACCCACAGATGAATACCTGGATCATTCTGGACTGCGAGATGGGGAATCATTATGAGAAACAGGAAAAGGTTAACAGTAACCATCCCTCGGATTACTGGAGTGTGCGCCAACAAACAAAATATGCGCTTCCTTGCAGCACCTTCGAATATGCGGTAACCGTGGCTGCTTCCATTACGCAGTTTTTTATCGCTCACAATTATGGCGTGGGATTGATCACTTCGGGGCAGCAGGCACAAATGATCGTTTCAGATCACGGTTACCGACAATTGGGTAGGATTCTGGATATTCTGGCGTATGTTCAGCCAGATGGAAACACCCCATTTACCGGTTTTACAGGGGAATATCTCAAGCATATCAATCGTGGGAGCACTGTCATTCTGATTTCAACAATACTGGATAAATCCTTACTGGAATTAATAGACATGGCTTTAGCCAGAGGATTGCGCCCCATTTATATTTGCGTGAGAAAGTCAAGTTTTTCCGATTCATCCTCTAAAGTAGAGGATGATATGCTGATACGCGGTGAGATGGCTGTTCGATCGGTGCCTTTTTTCTCCCTTGAT
>DMDF01000168.1 GCA_003446605.1 Anaerolineaceae bacterium | reverse complement strand
AAAGAGGGGATACTATCCAGATGATAGGTGTCTTTAAATAATTGAAGTGCCTTGATAAAGATGTTCGGTTTGGGGAGATCGGTGAAAGAGCCTGCGAAATTTATATCGGGCGCCTGCAAGAAAAAAAAATCCTGCGGTGCGCGGATAGCAGGGCTGATGATCGCCTTCGTTTGCAGCTTGCTGATCGGGATGGCGATGGCTGGATAGCCATATACCACAGCATGTTCTCCAAAGAGGATCGATTTTCCAATGGCATGAACCTTTATGGCAGGCATTTTATTTAGAAAAGACTAACGATGCTAGACCAGTAGAAAATAACCAAAACGCTGACCCCCCAACAGAGAACGCAGATATGCAGCGGTTTATCTGAGAGAATCAATTCTTCTGGCGCTCCTCCTGATTTCTGCACTTTAATGAGATAAAGATATCGAAACAGTCCATATAACACAAAGGGGATGGTCAGCATCATGGAATTATTTTGGGGTAGATTGGGCGCTGAGAATGTGTAAAGACTGTATGTCATGATGGTGGCGCTGGAGACGATGGTGATCAACTGATCTAAAAATTCCAAGGTATATCCATCTAAAACTTTACGGTGCTGGTTGGCATTTTCATTTAAGCAAGCGATTTCTGCGCGGCGTTTCCCAAAACCGATGAACAATGCCAGAAGAGTAGTAGTCACATATAACCATGGTGAAAAGCGTTCTACCTCAATCAAAGAAACGCCGGCTGCCACACGCAACACGAACCCGGTAGCGATGATCATAACGTCAATGAGAGGGATGTGCTTGAGTTTAAAGGAATATGCCAGATTCATCAGGAAGTACAGACTGCTTATGATCCCGAAAGAAGTAGATAAGCGAAAAGCCAACCATAAGGAAACGACCATGATAATAATAGCCACGCTGATAGCGACCTGAACGGGGAGTTTCCCGGAGGCGATGGGGCGATCTTTCTTGGTGGGATGATTTTGATCCGCTTTTTTATCAGCCACATCATTGATCAAATATACTGAACTGGAAAGCATGCAAAATAGAAAAACCCCCAGTAAGGTTGTTAAGCTGGCTGTCCAATTGGTGAGCTGACGGTCAAACACTAACGCAGCCAGGACGAAAACATTCTTGACCCATTGCTTGGGTCGCATACTTTGGATAAGGGCTTTCAACATAAACGAATAATATCATTAAACGATTCTTCTGTACCGTATAGATGTAAAATGGGGACATGAAGAAAAAAAGGCTTGATGTTCTTATGGTTGAAAAAAATCTGGCTGAAAGTCGCAGTCTGGCACAGCGTTTGATCATAGCTGGGGAAGTGTGGGGGAATGGCAGTATTGCTATAAAACCATCTGAAACCTATGTGGATGAAATTGAGATCAGCTTGAAACAAACACCTCCTTTTGTTTCAAGAGGTGGCGAAAAACTGGAAGCTGCTTTACAAGCTTTTAAACTGATTGAGCTGGAGGAAAAAATTTGTGTGGATGTTGGCGCATCTACCGGTGGATTCACAGATTGTTTACTCCAGCATGGCGCAGCCAAAGTATACGCTCTGGATGTGGGATACGGACAATTACACTGGAAATTGAGAAATGATGCGCGCGTGGTGGTGATGGAAAAAACAAACATCCGAGATGTTGAAAGCCTGCCAGAAAAAGCGGATGTGGTAGTGGTGGATGTCTCTTTTATCTCACTAAAAATGATCTTCCCGATATTAAAACGGTTGGTGAAAGACGAATCCTCTGATCTGGTCACCCTGATAAAGCCTCAATTTGAAGCCGGCAGGGAAGAAGCAGCTCGGGGGAAGGGGGTGATTCGTGATACAAAAGTGCATAAAAAAGTAGTAGCTTCTGTGTTGGAAGCAGCTCAACAGGTAGGTTTATACACACACGGTTTGATCTTATCTCCCATCAAGGGACCAAAGGGAAACATCGAATTTCTGGCGCATTTGCGATGCCAACCCGTCGAAGTATTACCGGGAGTATTTGTTGAGAAATTATTCAATACAATTCTTATGGATGAATGAGCTGTAACAATAACCTGATTGAAAATCGATTATACTAATTTGTTGCCATGCAATTAACATACAAACGTAATTTTTGCATTATTGCCCATGTCGATCATGGGAAATCCACTCTGGCTGACCGCTTGCTGCAAATAACAGGGCTGATATCAGATCGCGATATGGTTAACCAGGTGCTGGATAATATGGACCTGGAACGAGAAAAAGGGGTTACCATCAAGGCGTCGGCTGTTCGCATGGAATACACCAAAGATGGAGTGACGTACGAGCTCAACCTGATTGACACTCCCGGGCATGTGGATTTTTCGTATGAAGTAAGTCGCTCACTGGTAGCCTGTGAAGGAGCCATACTGGTGGTGGATGCTACCCAGGGCATTGAGGCACAAACCCTGGCAAATCTATATCTGGCGATCGAATCTGATCTGGTGATCATCCCCGTTTTGAATAAAATCGATCTACCCTCATCGCACGCGGATGAAGTGGCGACGGATATAGGGAATCTGCTGGGAGTTGACCCTGATGAGATTATCCGTATCTCCGCTAAATTGGGGACAAATGTTGACCAGGTTTTAAATGCTGTCATTACACGCATTCCTCCTCCTAGGGGCGATGAACACCAACCGCTTAAAGCGCTTATCTTTGATTCTCATTATGATTCATATAAAGGTGTGGTCGCTTATGTGCGTGTTTTTGAAGGGACAGCATCCATGCAGGGTGATTTTCACCTGATGTCTACGAACACGGAAGTGAAACCGATCGAAATTGGGGTATTCGCCCCCAATATGAAACCCATTCAAGCTCTGTATGCGGGTGATGTTGGTTATATTGCCACTGGATTGAAAACGGTGAAAGAATGTAGAGTGGGTGACACCATGACTGACCAGAAAAATCCGGCGCAAACTGCACTACCTGGTTATATCCATCCCAAACCGATGGTATTCGCGGGTATTTATCCTGTGGAAGGAAGAGATTACGATGATTTGAAAGATGCGTTATCTAAGCTGCAATTAAATGATGCCTCCTTAACCTATACACCGGAAACATCCCAGGCATTGAACTTTGGTTTCCGCTGTGGCTTTTTAGGGCTCTTTCATATGGAGATCATCCAGGAACGCCTTGAACGAGAGTATGACCTGGATATTGTGCTGACCGCGCCTACCGTGGAATACAAAGTTATTTTACGTGGCGGGGAAGAGGTTTTGATCGATTCACCTGCCATGCTGCCGGATGAGTCAACTATTGAGGAGATTCAGGAACCGTGGATGAACCTGTCTATTCTCACACCCACCGAATATTATGGGGCGGTCATGGAACTGGTCAAACGCCGACAGGGTTTTTTTGTTAACCAGGATTACCCCTCCCCAAACAGGGTTCAACTGAATTTTGAAATCCCTCTCTCTGAGCTGATCGTGGATTTCTTTGATGAATTGAAATCGAAAACACGTGGCTATGCCTCGATGGATTATTCCTTTAAAGAATACCGGGCAAGCAATCTGGTGAAATTGGAGATGCTGATCGGTGGTGAGCCGGTGGATGCCCTTGCCAGCATCGTCCATCGTGATGCAGCTTATCACAAGGGGCAGCGTCTGGTCACTAAATTAAAAGAATTGATCCCCAGACAGTTATTTGATGTCGCTATCCAGGCTTCGTCTGACGGGCGTATCATCTCCCGTGCGACTGTAAAGGCATTGCGAAAAGATGTACTGGCTAAATGCTATGGTGGTGATGTAACCAGAAAACGGAAGTTGTTGGAAAAACAGAAAAAAGGGAAAAAACGCATGAAAATGATCGGGAATGTGGAAATTCCACAAGAAGCATTCATGGCTATCCTGAAATTGGAGGATGAGTAAGTTGCCAGAGCGGAAAAATTCACCATGGAAGCGTTGGCTGCCAGGTATCTTGGTCAGCGGAATTATCATCTATGTTCTTATCCGTTTGATCGATGTAGATGCTTTCTTAAGTGCAATTCAACGAACGAATTATCTCTACGTACTGGCGGCTATTGCCCTGCTTGTACTGGCGAATCTCACGCGAGCATGTGCATGGCGAGAACTGTTAGGGAGGAAAATTACCCTGAAAGATGCTTTCTGCATCGTGAACGAAGGGTACCTGCTCAATCAAATCATTCCTCGTTCAGGCGAAATTGGTCGTGCTCTGCTGGTCAACAGCGTGGTTGATATGAATTTTTTTCAAGCATTTTCAACCATATTGATTGAACGAGCAATGGATCTACTTATCACAGCGATACTGTTTTTAGCTACCATTGGGCAAGCCGTAGCGCTTGAATGGATCGTTCCAGTTGCCATTACCATCTTGTGCGTGGTAGCAGCAGGTTTTATATTTCTGATATGGGCGATCAAGCGGAAAGAAAAAGTCGAAAATTGGTGTTCTCGCATGGAAATTCGGTCACCTTTTTTCAAGAAATACATTTCTGCCAATTTGCAGGCACTCATCAGTGGTGTGGAGATCATTCAAAATGGGCATCATTTATTCTCGGCAATCTTCTGGATCGTGGTTTCCTGGTCGCTTTGGATTGCTATAACCTATCTTCTTCTATACGGGTTTATAGGTGCTTACCCTTTGTGGTGGGCAATATTCATTCAATCCGTGCTGGCTCTTGGAATTGCACTACCATCTGCTCCAGCGGGATTAGGAGTATACGAAGGAACATTAGTTGCGGCGTTAACTGTTTTTCAGATCAATAATGAAGTGGCATTAAGCTTTGCCGTTATCATGCATGTTGTTCAACTAACCACCATTGCAGTATTGGGAATAAGCAGTTTAATAATTCAGGGGAATTCCTTGAGCGCATTGGTGGATTCTGTTCTCCAACGATTGCGTATTCGAAGGAGCGAAAATGACGAATAAATATTTAATCACCGGTGGAGCAGGCTTCATCGGTTCCAATTACGCCCATCGTCTATTGGCTCGAGGTGAAGATGTAACCATTTTTGATAACCTCTCACGCCCGGGATCAGAGAAGAACATACAGTGGTTGCAGACAGATTTTGGCAGAGATGCTTTCAACCTGGTCAAAGGGGATGTACGCAATAGTGAAGCGCTTGAGCAGGCAGTTCAAGATAAGCAGGTGATCATACATCTTGCTGCCCAGGTGGCTGTAACTACCTCAGTAGTCGATCCACGAGAAGATTTTGAGATCAACGCAGGTGGGACGTTCAACACCCTGGAAGCTGCCCGTAAAACAGGGGAACAACCAATTTTGCTGTATGCTTCCACCAATAAAGTATTTGGTGGGATGGAAGATATTCGGGTGCGCGAAGAGGAAACACGCTATGCTTATATAGATCATCCGATGGGAATTGCTGAAAGCTATCCGCTCGATTTTCATTCACCCTATGGTTGCTCCAAGGGCAGCGGTGATCAATATATGCGGGATTACTATCGCATCTATGGATTGCGCACTGTGGTTTTTCGCCAGAGCTGTATCTATGGTCCCCGTCAATTTGGGGTTGAAGATCAAGGCTGGCTGGCTTGGTTTGCGATCGCAGCTAGGCAGGGTCGTACCATCACCATTTATGGGGATGGCAAACAGGTGCGTGATGTGTTGTATGTAACGGATCTAATGGATGCATACGATAGCGCTGTGGAGAATATTGATCACTCAGCCGGTGAGATATTCAATGTGGGCGGTGGACCGCAAAATACCATTTCGGTATGGCGTGAATTTGCTCCTCTTCTTGAAGAGAAGATTGGGAAACATATTCCGACCGATCAGGCGGATTGGCGACCGGGGGATCAAAAAATCTATGTCTCAGATATTCGCAAAGCAAAGAAATTACTGAACTGGCAGCCGAAAGTTAGCGTGGATGAAGGAATATCGAACTTGGTGGATTGGGTTACGAAGATAGATTAAGATTGATGCTTATGAAGATATTGATCGAACTGACCTACTACCGTCCACATACCAGCGGCTTGACCATTTATGCTGAACGGCTCGCAAAAGCACTTGTACGCCGCGGGCATGAAGTTACTGTTCTAACCTCTCAATTTGAAAAAAAATTACCACGAGAGGAGTGGATGGATGGTGTGCATGTGGTGCGCATACCGGTGCTTTTCCGCGTTAGTAAGGGTGTGGTCATGCCTTCATTGGGTTGGGTTGCCTGGCGGATGGTGAGAGAGCACGATGTAATCCATCTGCATTTACCCCAAATTGATGCGGCTGGGATCGCCATGCGTGGACGGTTATTCAAGAAACCTACCGTCATCACCTATCACTGCGACCTGCGCATGCCGCTTGGAATATTGAGCTGGTTAGCGAACCAGGGTGTGCACATCATGAATAATCTGGCAGCTTTATTTACAAATCGTATTGTGACCTATACCCAGGATTATGCGGATCACTCACCGTATCTGCGCCGATTTCAAAAGAA
>DMDF01000167.1 GCA_003446605.1 Anaerolineaceae bacterium | reverse complement strand
TGAGATTTCGAGTATTGACGTGCTTATTTTATTGACAACTCTATTTTAGTCGTTGACATGAGATGGGTCAAGATTGAACAAGAACGGCTTATTGGATTTCCTTTCCAACCCAATCAAGCATTTTTTTAATGACAAGCTCTTTGTGGATGTCATCGTGGATTTCATGATAAAAATTTTCCAGGATAACAAGCTCTGCAAGCCTGCCTGCTTTCTGTGCAAATTCACGGCTTATCGAAGGGGGGCAAATATGATCATCAGAACCGTGCATCAACAACATGGGTATTTTCCACTTGTGGGCGTTTGCAATGGCATAATTGCTGCTTTGAAAAATGTCTAAAGCTAAACGAGCAGTAAGACGCTTGTGATTGTAAACATCTTCTTTATGCGCCTGTACAACTGCTAAATCCCTCGAAAGAGGTTTATCATTAATGTGATTATTCATTTTGAACCTTGGAAAGATATTTGCCAGAATTTTCAAGGCTGCGGCTTTAGATTTAGTGACTTTAAAGGGAAGCGAAAGCATGGGACTGGTTGCGATCACACCAGTAATATTTGGCTGTCGTCTCAAGATATAATTTATGGCAAGATTAGCCCCAAGCCCATGGCCATACAGGATTGATGGTAGCTTTGCTGCGTTAAGCTTTTCACTTGAAACCTGAATAAAATTTTGAATATCATTCATCAGGTGAATATAACTGGGCGAGTGCCCCGGTTTTCCCTCTGAAAGTCCGTGACCTCTCAGGTCGAGTGCAACGAAGTGATAGTGATTTTCGGAAAATAATTCTGCTACATGTGAAAAATAGGCAGAATGTTCGCCAAGATCGTGAAGAAGGTATATGATTCCCTTTGCCCGGCTGTGGTGTGAAAGCCATGCACGCCCTTGTAACGTCAAACCGTCTTTACTTGTAAACGAGAATGATGCGTATTTCATCAATTACCCACTGTCTATTTAAAATACTTAATTTGTATTAGTGTAGTTATTGATAATAATCAATTATACATTAATTAAGGGCTTGTCTTGTGGTTTTGTTTGGTGACAAGTTTCCCTTTCTTGAGTGAAAGGTTGCCTGTGACTCAATTTGAATATTTTTCATTATCCAGGGTAGGAGAAGCTCGTGATGTGGTTGTGGTCATTGATGTACTGCGTGCCTTTACCACTGCCGCCTATGCTTTTGAAAGGGGGGCTGAAAAAATACTTCCGGTCAGCTCCATTGCTGATGCGTTTAATCTTAAAACTCAATTTCCCGAAAGCCTCATCATGGGCGAAGAAAATGGGGTAAAACCTGAAGGGTTTGATTTTGGCAACTCGCCAATGGTTATTAGCAAACAAGATTTGAAAAATAGAACAATGATCCAACGAACCAGTGCTGGCACCCAAGGCCTCACTCGAACAAAAAACCATCAAATACTGATAGCTGCTTCCTTTGTTGTTGCCGGTTCTACTGCAAAATTTCTTAAATCGATTAATCCTGAAACCGTATCATTTATTATTACCGGGCAGTCCATGGGAAGAGATGGTGACGAAGACAGGGCTTGTGCTGAGTACATTGAGAGACTTTACCTTGGAGATGAGCCAATTCCAGAAGATTTCACTGCACGCATTCTGAATTCAACGGTAGGACAGTCTTTTATTAAGGAAAATTTGAGATATCTGACCCAAGCAGATATTGAATTGAGCAGTTTGGTTGATGTTTTTGATTTCGTCATGCTTATGAAAAAAGAAAATAGTCATCATGTTTTATACCCCAGATGGTTCCAGGAATAGGAATTTGGATTGGCAAGGCTTTGTGGTCTGTGATAAATTTAAATTGAAGTGTGACTATTTGGTTGATTAAGTGTTAGTTTATTTGGAAAGTAAAAGGTTGATCTTTTGAGTAGTACCAAGGACGAAAAAGACCTGATTGATGCCGCAAAGACCGACCCGAAGGCTTTTGGCAGTTTGTATCGACGATATGTTGATCGTATTTTCAACTACATTTATTATCGTATCGGAAATGCCAGAGATGCGGAGGATCTGACAGGAAAAGTTTTCTTTAAAGCGATGGACAACATCAAGGGCTATAAACACATGGGATTGCCCTTTTCCGCATGGCTTTATAGAATCGCCCACAACCTTGTCGCCAACCATTATCGCGACCGTGCCAAGAAACAGGAAATCTCCCTGGATATCATTCCAGGTCAGGTATTGCCGCAAAGTGAGCTACTACCTGAGGTGCGCCTTGCACAAAGTCAGGAAGTGGATGAATTATTGACAATGATACGTGATCTGGCTCCCAATCGACAGGAATTGCTGATTTTAAAGTTCGTTGATCAGCTTTCAAATAAGGAAATCGGTCAAATCATGCGGAAAAGCGAAGGCGCAATAAAAAGTTTGTACCACCGGACTTTGATCGAACTTCGAGAAAAAATGAATTTGGATTAATAAGGATACAAAATGTTGAAAATAATTGTGGATGGCTCAGCGGATATGCCCGACGGTTGGGCTGAATTATACCAGTTTGATATTTTGCCGATCCCGATCCAAATTGGGGGTCGGACTTATTACCAGGGTGAGGATATCACGCCGGAGGAATTCTATGCATTGGTATCGGATTCTGACATTCACCCTCAGACAGCAGCACCGTCACCTTATAAAATTGTGTCTTTCATTGAAAGCTTTTGCAAATTGGGAGACCAGGTGTTGTCGATTAATGTCTCCGGAAATATGTCATCCACGGTGACAATGGTAAAGCATGCAGCAAATGAATTGAAGGATAAGATCGATGTGTACCCCTTTGATTCCAAAGCCGGATCAGCGGTTTTAGCCTTTATGGCGCGTGAAGCGAGGTTTCGTGACAAAGCAGGAGAAACGATTGAAGAAATTCAAGCCCACCTTGAAGCGATGAAAGAGAAAGTAATGGTTGTTCTGACATTGGACAACCTTGAATATGCTTATCGATCCGGTCGTGTTGGTGCATTGCAGGCATTAATCAGTTCATTGCTCAAGATCAAACCTGTAATTTCACTCCAGGATGGTCTGTTAAGTGTGTCTGATAAGGTGCGGACGCGAAAAAAATCTCTCGAAGTCCTGGTAGATAAAATAAAAGAACGGTTTGGGTCGCAGCCTGTACGAATTGCCATCGTCCATTCCCAGGACTTAGAAACAGCAAACATTCTGGATGATATGACAAGAAATATGTTAAATGTTGTTGAAACAATCTTTACAGAGCTTTCAATTTCTGTAGCAGCGAATTTAGGCCCAAAAACTGTGGGTATTGTGGCCATTCCCGAAAAGATTTAGGATTAATAGGATCATGACTGAAGATACAATCACAAATCAGGATTTATTAGATCTTGAAAGGTCTTTAAGGTTGAAGCTTCATCCAGTTCAACCGGATCAGAATTTTGTCAGCGGCCTGCGAAAACAGTTGGAGCAAGTCTCTGATCAGGATGCTGAGCATCGTTTAGCCATGAGCTTTTTGACCATAGCACTCGGATTGGTTGCAGGTTTGGTCATCTTCTTGCTCGGGCAGATACTTTTCAGAAGTAAAAAGAAGGAATGTTCACAAACGCATTAATCAATGGGGTAATCGGGAGCTTTTGAGTCTTGAATATCCAAATTTAGAGCTTTAATTTTTTGTTCCAATTGATCGTTTGACGGTTCCACCAGGATCGATTGATCTGGAAATATGATCGTGGGAACACTTCTGCAGCCGTGATTAATTTTTTCCACAATTTTTGCCCCCTCTGAATTCCTGGTAATATCCACCCAAATAAAGTCGATCTGATGATTTTTTAAAATTCTTAATGCACGGATGGTATCACCGCACCATTTTGTGCCGTACACAATAATTTCCTTGTTCAAACCTGTTTCTCTCCCAGAATATATAGGGCTTTAAAATACAAGTCTATATTATAAGACAATCATCTTTCAAAAGCCAAATGATTATGGGATTGCTTTTGGTTCAAGGATCTCCCTGACCCAGTCCCCAACCTGCCAGTATCGAAAATCTTCTCCGTTGTTTACCTGGACAGCGCCAACAACACCGTAAATTAATGAGGCTGGAATCAAAAGTAAGATTAAAAATCCGGGAACTAGGCATAAAAGCGGAATGATGAGAATCGCAAATACCGAACCTATTGTGATAAAAAATGCAGCGACAAGACCTGCGGCAAGCCAGGTGATTACCTGGAAGATGAAAGACTGCATGGCATGGTAAGCCACAAATCGGGATCGATCTTTATAGAAGAAATAAATAATGATGGCAGCAATGCCGCCGAAAAAGCCAGTAAAGAGATTTAACAACACACTCAGATGGGCAAGCATTGCCCAGGTTCTTTCTTGATCAGGGGATATCAAATGATTATCCTGGGGATAGTCTCTTGATTTAGTCATTTGTGTTTCAGACGTTTGATCTTCTGGAAGTGGAAATTCAGACATGTTTTCCTTTTGGCTGAATAATTAGATGGTTTTGCTTAATGAGTAATAAATCTTCCTCATCTTAATCTACGCATCAGCCATGAAAAAGTTGCAAGAAAAAGTACAAAAAAACCTGCTCTGAGCCAAGAGCAGGTTCTGGTGTAGGAAATCAAAAGGCTTAGTTAGCCCAACCTTGCTTCTTTACAAAATCTGTGATAACAGGAATCTCGACATATTCGCCATTATAGGCTTTGATCCCCCAAATGATGCTCAACACGAGTCCTGCTAAACCGATACAAAAACCAATGAAGAGGAAGGACAAAGCGAAAGTCAGCACATAGACAATCACGCCAAAAGCAAGTGCCTGGGGGTAGTGTGCCTTAAGGAATGGGCGGTTCTTTTTGTCATCCATCAAAAGAAGGATGATCGGAACGATCGGGGTAAAGATATAAGATAATAATGCCCACGTTTTATCTTCGCTGGTGATATTGGGATCTACAATTTTTTCTTCTGTCATTTTTGCCTCCAAATAGGGGTTATGTTTGAATTTTGAGAACTATCTTCTACGAGTTTTATTTTATCATAAATCCTTCTGTAAACAAAATTATTTGACAGCAGGCGTTGGGAAGGATGTGTTAAAATGGATGTCATGACACTACGAATTGTTTTTATGGGATCTCCCGATTTTTCACTTCCAACCTTGAAGGCTTTAGAGTCGCATTTCAATGTAGTGGGAGTGGTGACACAGCCTGACCGCCCAGCCGGTCGGGGGCGTAAACAACAAGCGCCAGATGTTAAGAAATTAGCCATTTCCCTGGGGCTTCATTATATCCAACCAGCGACGCTCAAGGAGGAATCTGCCTTGCAGCAATTGAAAGATTGGGCACCAGATGTGATCGTCGTTGCTGCTTTTGGGCAAATCCTCCGGGAAAATGTGCTTAATTTGCCGCCTTTTGGCTGTGTTAATGTGCATGCCTCCTTACTCCCGCGCTGGCGCGGGGCGGC
>DMDF01000096.1:7433-7562 GCA_003446605.1 Anaerolineaceae bacterium | reverse complement strand
TCTCAGGGGTCAAGGAACAACTATTTTGGATTTTTTGAAAATATTTTTATATTTGGCTGATCAAGCCAACTTTTTCAAGATCTCAAAATCTGTTTTGAGGACTGTTTCAAGATTTCTATTGTAAAAAAC
>DMDF01000096.1:0-7209 GCA_003446605.1 Anaerolineaceae bacterium | reverse complement strand
ATGCAGTGCAGTTCCGTGAATTTCTCCTATTTTCTTCCCATCTAATGGAAGCTGGAATAACTTAAAAATATACTCCATGGCAAAACGACCCAGGGTTGCAATGATTTTTGGTTGAATGATTGTAATTTGCTCACGTAAGAATGGTGAATAAATTTCAATTTCTGTAACGCGAGGATTGCGATTATCCGGCGGACGATCTTTGACGATGTTGGTAATGTAAACCTCTTCACGTTGAAGATCTATCAAGCTCAGAAGAGAATCGAGATGTTTTCCCGCTCTTCCTACAAAAGGCTTGCCGGTTTCTGCTTCCTGGGCTCCTGGGGCTTCACCAACAAACATGATATTTGCATCAGGACTTCCTTCGCCAAAAACAGGCTTGTAGTTGTTCTCAATTCTAAATTCATAAAGCGGGGAAGTATCCAAAGCTGCGACTAGTTGAGCCAGTTCTGTTAATTGTTGTTCTTTGTTCTTAATTGGTTTTGTATAATTTCCCATGAGTCAATGGAGTTCTGGCTAATTTTTTAGCATCATGCCTAACCCTAATGATTTGCTTTCAAGACAGATTAAGTATAAGGCATTAATGAACGATGCAGAAAATTATTGGTATTTTAGATTCAAGTATCAAAAAATGGGTGAATACTTTGAATTTTCCTATAGCAAAATGCTGAAAATTTTGCTATTATAGTAATAAGGATTGGCTAAAAGTTTTGGATAGAAAAGGAGAAATTCATGTCCAAGCGAAAAATTTTTTCTGTTTGTTTGGCATGGTGATATTTTGTTCATCTCTGGTTGGGTGTGGCGTATACTCGAATGTCAAACCTGATGCTGGACAATCACCGACAGCAACTTCCACGATGGCGGGTGGTGTTTTTGTCACAGATATTCCAGAAAAGCATCCCTGTGAAGGCCTTTCAGGAACCTTTGAATTACAGATACTGGTTGGACCGGCTGAGGCTGTTGGATTAAAACCTACCAGTGTTGGACAAATCCCATTTGATGTCATTCCTGATGGTGAAATCTTCACTATAAGGGGTGGGGGACCAATGGATTATTATGTTGAGACTGAAAAGCATGAGTGGGGTACTTACACGGTTACATTTGATGGGGATGCCGTTGTTAAGGGTGATTGTGTGTCACGAGATAACGGGGGGATGTTGAATGTAAATGTTGTTTTGAACGGTGAACAGAATATTGAAGTAAACGTTGAGGGTAACATTTCAAATTATCCTTGGTCAGGTGTCCCCCAAATGACAGTCAATTTTCCCATCGAAGATGGCGCAACGCGAGAGGGTGAGGGATGGGTTTTAATTTTACATCTCAAATGAGATCCGAATTATTTTGAATTGCGTAATGCAGGGATAAATGTGAAACCAATTAAATGATAAAGGAGGCTGGAACCAGAAATGATTGTTTCAGCCATCAATTATCAATTATTCTTCATTTAGCGCAGCATAAAGATTACGCAGAGGTCTTGATGAATGTCCCATTTTGTAATTCTGAGAAAGCCAGCCGCAGCTCCTGCTCAGAATTCATGACGATGGGTCCATACCATGCAATGGGTTCGTGAAGCGGTCGACCGGAAACAAACAAAAACCTAACGAGGTCATTCTTTGTGACAACCCGGATTTGATCGCCATCTTCGAAGAGGATTAAGGTCCTGTCTCCCAAAAGGCTGCTCTGATCCATGTCGAAATAATTACTGCCTTCCCGTTGAAATGCAAAGGGGTCTGAATCTTCACAAAATGATGCTTTTCCATCGATAACATAAGCAAAGGCGGTATAAGCTGGGTGAACGGGAAATGTGAAAATTGTTTTTGCCGGGATTGTGATATCTAGATACAATGGATCGATAACGACATTTTCAACTGGACCCCTTATCCCCTCAAGTTCACCACATATCACGCGAACTTTAACGTCATCATCCAGGGAAAGTTCTGGAATTTGAGAACTTTTGATATCCTGATAACGCGGATCCATCATTTTATGTGAACGAGGGAGGTTAGCCCAGAGCTGGAATCCCGACATGCGACCTTCAGGGTCTCCTTTAGGCATTTCCTGGTGTTTAACCCCACTGCCTGCCGTCATCCATTGAACGTCGCCAGCCGTGATCTCACCATTGTTTCCCATGCTGTCGCCATGAGCAACAGTACCTTTTAGAACATAAGTAATGGTTTCAATCCCGCGATGAGGATGCCAGGGGAAACCAGAGACATAATGCTGTGGATTATCGTTTCTGAAATCATCGAGCAGCAGAAATGGATCAAAAATCAGCGCTTCACGGGGACTGCCAAAGGCACGGTGTAAATGCACCCCAGCCCCTTCCATGGTTGGCTTGCTGCGGATCGTTTGGCGAATTTTTCGAATTTTTGGCATCGGTTCTCCTCTCAAATAATAAAATGATCTTTAACGTTACTTCATTAACTGGCGGGATTGGGTTGCGCAAAACGGGAAAGACTGGGCGCTGATAACCTGGTTTGATGTATACCCCTCACCGTTCCAAAGCTATTGGTCTCTTCCCATTCTGCTCGCGCTTTAGCTATCTCGTCGGGTGTTCTTGCCACAAAATTCCACCACATCAAGATCTTCTCCGGGAATGGTGGCCCACCTACCAGGAGTAACTGGCCGCCATTTCGAGTGCTTAAGCTGATGTTATTTCGACAGGTCCCGAGGTAATAAAGCATTTCTTGTTCCAATTCCTGACCTTCAAAGGAACAATCGCCTTCTAATAACAGCATTGCATGTTCAAATGCAGGGTCTAAATCAAATTCGAAGGTCTTTCCTGGTTGAATTTTAATTCCCAAACCGATAATTTCGGAATAGTAAGGTTCAGATAATTCGTGATTTGAAAACTTTCCAGCTATTAATTGTAATGTGCCAGCTTGCCTTTCGATTACCGGCACCTTTCCAATACTGGCGAATGAAGGGGAAGTGTGCCGGTGTAAATCAGGCAAAGCCACCCAGAGTTGAACGCCATTCAGAACGCCGCTATTCTTTGAAGGTGTTTGTTCAGCATGGGCAATTCCATTTCCGGCCGTCATTATATTGACACCACCGGGATTTATAATGGCCTCAGAATCGATACTGTCTGTATGTAAAATCTCTCCCTGCAGCAACCAGGTCACTGTTTGAATGCCGATATGCGGGTGTGGTGGGACATTCATAGGTTTGCCAGCAGAGAAGGTCATGGGACCAAAGCGATCAAGGAAACACCAGGGGCCAACCATACGTCGACCGCGAATTGGTAAAGCTCTTGAAATGCCAAGTTCACCTAAATTTGTCTGTCGATTCGCGTAGGCATCAAAAGTGAGATCTTGTGCACCGAGAGATGTGCATTCTTTTCCGGCGATTTCGTTTGAATTCATATATTCACCTTATTCTCTTGATTAATTGGATTGTATCATGCCTTGTAAATGTTTTTCGTTTTGATTTTTTCAACATTGTTCGTTTGTATAAGCTTGTTATTGATTATGTCGAACCTTTGTTGTACCTTTAATCAAAAGAGGAAACATATGACCGAGGCACTCAATTATTCTGTAATAAAAAGACAAAACAACTATGAACTACGGGAGTATCCAGCGCACCTAAAAGCGCAGGTTGCGGTAAGGAGTACCAGCTATCAAAAAGCGATTTATAAGGGATTCAACATCCTTGCAGGATACATATTTGGAGGAAACCGCAGTTCAAAGAAGATAGATATGACTTCTCCTGTCCAGGTTTCAGAATTAACAAAAATTGCTATGACCAAACCAGTTATTGTCAGCGGGGAAGGGCTTTTTTCGGTTGCTTTTATTATGCCTTCGGAATACACACTTGACTCCCTGCCTGAACCGACAAACCCTGATGTTAGGATAATTCGGGTGGAATCAAGAACAATGGCAGCACTTCGTTTTCATGGGTATTTTAGCGAAAGAAAAGTCAGGAAGGCTAAGAAACTATTGGGAATCCGGGTGGAAAAAGAGGGGTATCAATCTAAAGATGAAATTGTTGTTGCCCGTTACAATCCCCCATGGGTGCCGTGGTTTCTTGCCCGAAACGAGGTTTTGGTAGAAATTGAAACATGTTAATAAGATAATATTTATATAATTTATAGAAATTAGTTGTATCATTAGGTTACACGTATAAAATTGTGTAAAGATAAAATTTTTAAGAAAAAAAGATCATGACAAATCAAAGAATAAAAATAATGCTGATTTTGATGGTTTTCATGCTCAGTGCATGCGGTATGGCAAGTGGAGAATTGTCAGAAGCGCTTAAAGAAAACGGAAAGGAAGGAGAAAGTATGATGACACAAGCACCATACGATCCAAATTATGTTAAGAAAGACGGTATTGAAGTCATTTACCTGGCAGGTGGCTGTTTTTGGGGTTTGGAAAAGTTGATGCAATCCATACCCGGTGTGGTTGATGTTGTGAGCGGCTATGCCAACGGCCGTGCTGCCCTTGTGCCGACATATAACAAGGTGGTTCGTGGTAATACAGGCTATCGTGAGACTGTACGGGTTGAATACGATCCATCATTGGTCAGCCTTGATGCACTTCTATTTGCTTACTATCATGTCATTGATCCAACAATTGAGAATGCCCAGGGCAATGACAGGGGAAGTCAATATCAAACAGGCGTTTATTTCGCCGATGAAGCCAGCCAGGCGACAGTTGAACGGATTACTGCGATTGAAAAAGCTTGCAATGAAAGATTTGTTGTTGAGGTTGAAGCCTTAGAGCGGTTTTACGATGCTGAGGAGTATCACCAGAATTATCTTGATAAGAATCCCCTGGGATACTGCCACATTTCTCCGACCGAGATGCAAACTGCCAGAACAATGATTGTTGACCCCGGTGATTACCCACGACCATCTCAAGAAGAAATCAAAAGCAAACTTACAGCTCTCCAATACTCAGTTACCCAGGAAGCGGGCACTGAGCGGGCATTTAGCCATGATTACTATACCAACGATAAGCCCGGGATCTATGTGGATATTGTCACCGGTGAGCCTTTATTCTCTTCTAAGGATAAATTTGAAAGCGGGACCGGGTGGCCGAGCTTCACCAAACCCATTGATGAGAATACGGTCAGATTAATCGAAGACAAATCCTTCGGTATGAGACGCATTGAAGTTCGCAGTCGAGCTGGCAATTCGCATCTAGGGCATGTGTTCTATGACGATCCAAGCTCACCCAGTGGTACACGTTACTGCATCAATGGCGCTGCGTTACGGTTTGTACCTTACGAAGAAATGGAATCTGAGGGGTGTGGTTATCTCTTGGATTATGTAAAATAGAGAGAAAAAGTAAATTGTTAGTATAAATGCCTGATCAAACTGTTCAGGCATTTTTTGATTAAATTATTGGAAAATTCTGAATTATATCAATTGACATATATTGTTGATACAAGGACTTGGAGAGTTGACAGGTTTAACAAAAGAATTAATCACAACTTGGGAAAAAAAGAAGGTACGATTGTTTTCACAACAGTTGTTGAACAGGGCACCCCCAACTCAGTCTACGCCAATTGCGTGAGCAGATATGACGAAGAAACACTGGTTGTTGCTAACAATTTTTTTGATAAATCGCGGAAGAATATCTTATCAGGCAGTAAAGGCTTACTTCTTTTTATCATAAAGGGCTGTCGCTGTTACCAGATCAAGGGGAAGTTGAATACTCCACTGAAGGAGAGATTTTTGATGACATGAAAAGATGGAATCCGCCTCATCGTCCAGGGCATGGGGCAGCGGCGATAAAGGTTAAAGCAGTGTTTTCGGGATCTAAACAACTGGTTTAGGATTGGCTAATGCGTCATCAATTTATTTTTTCTTGGGGGTGAGAAATCGCCAGATTAGGCTACGATGTTTTCGAGTCAAAAAACTTAGATAGAACAGGTGGTTCTTCATTGAATGAAGCTATAATTTGAGTCTGAAAATGAAGAAATTATGTCGAATATTAAGTATTTTATTGGGAATTTTGGTGCCGATTGTGTTAATTGGCATTGTTACGTGGTTAGCATTGGACAGAACCAGTGGATAGATCACCTCAGATGGAGAAAAGCGTGGGTATCTGCTCTATGTTCCTGAAAGCTACGACCCATCTGAAGCCACACCATTGGTGATCAACATTCACAGCCTTGCACAATAATGGTCTTTCTAACGGGGGAGGTATGTCCTTGCTGCTTGCCTGCGAACTGTCTGAGCGCATAACTGCTGTTGGCGGTGTCGCTGGTGCATGCCTTTTTGGTCTAGAAAATTGCCTCCCACGACATCCTGTTCCTGCGATCTTTATTCATGGTAAAGCCGACTAGATTGTGCCTTATAACGGCGGTCCTTCGGATAGGTTTGATTTGCCATTCCCGAAAATCCCGGAATTTGTTCATTCTTATGCGCAGAAAAATGCCTGTGAATTAACTCCAAGAACCGTGATGGATATCGCCAATGTTCGTGGTGTTTATTATTCAGATTGCAGAGAAAACGCCGACGTTCTCTTTTACAGCATCGAAGATGGTGGACATACCTGGCCGGGCGGTTCGCCCTTGCCAGAAAGAATTACCGGAAAGACCAGCCAGGAGATCGATGCCACGCGATTGATGTGGGGATTTTTCCAGGGATTTTCAATTGATGGATAGGGTGGATTCGAACCAAAAAAGGCTACTCTTTTGAGTGACCTTTAGGTTAGCAGCGGGGGTGTGCGTAGCCTCCTGGAAGGACTGCGAAGCGTTCGAAACAAAAAACGCCAGGGTTTTTCCATGGCGTTTTCTAAAATAGTAGCGGGGCTTGGACATCGTCCCCTTCTGCACCCAAAGGGTGTGCTGCGCGAGGGATTCGAACCAAAAAAGGCCACTCGTTTGAGTGACCTTTAGGTTAGTAGCGGGGCTTGGATTCGAACCAAGGACCTCCGGGTTATGAGCCCGACGAGCTACCACTGCTCTACCCCGCATCAGGATAAGCATTGTATTTTATTTACCTGACTTTGTCAAGGAAACCTGTATAAGTGTCAGGGCAAAGTAGTAATGTCCTATTTGAGCAAAGTTAAAATGTCCTATTGGAGGTGAATAGGACATGACTGCAAAAAGGACAATAGCAATGAGCCAAGAAGAAATTAAACGATGTGAAATTTTGAGGATGGCAGAGGAGAAACAACTAACCCAAAAGGAGGGAGCAAAACGTATTGGCATCAGCCAACGACATTTCAGGCGCTTATTGCTGAACTATAGGACTCTTTA
>DMDF01000149.1 GCA_003446605.1 Anaerolineaceae bacterium | reverse complement strand
CTTTCATGGGTGCACTCCTTTTCACTTCTATCATCTTGCTTATAGTAGGCGCACAACCTGGCTTAACCTTCCAGAAGATGTTGCAGGGTGCTTTCGGAGATAACACCAAGATCGCAAACGGATTGGTTGTTTGGGCTCCGTTATCGCTGGTTTCGGGGGCACTGATCGTAACCTTCAAAGCGGGTTTATGGAACCTGGGAGTTGAAGGACAGATCATGGTAGGCGCCATATTTACAACCTGGGTGCTGCGCTTTTTTGAACCCTCCTCATTTAATCCTCAGATCAGTATTGCGCTTGCCTGTTTGGGTGGTGTCATCGGGGGAATGATCTGGGCTGCCCTTACAGGGATTTTACGATTGTATGGGGGAGTGAGCGAGATCTTTGCAGGGGTGGGTTTAAATTTTGTTGCTACCGCTCTTTCCCTATGGTTAATCTTTGGACCCTGGAAACGACCCGGTGTGGGTTCTATGAGTGGAACCGTACCTTTTAAAGAAGAACTGTGGTTGACGATGATTCCAGGCTATCGCCTGAGCGTGTGGTCTCTTATCCTGGTGGTGGTCGTTTTTGCGCTTTTGATTGTCTTGTTATCCCGAACGCGATTTGGCATTCAGGTGAAAGCGATCGGAAAGAACCCGGAAGCTGCGCGCTTGATGGGCATCAGAACGAAAAAGACCATGATGATAGCAATGCTGTTGTGTGGTGGTATTGCAGGTCTGGCAGGAGCTATCCAGGTGGTCGGTGTGTATCACCGCCTGATCCCTTCCATATCCTCAGGGTATGGGTTCCTGGGGATGCTGGTTGCGATGCTGGCGAATAATAATTTCTACGTAACCCTGTTGGTAGCTTATCTTTTTTCAATTCTGAATATTGGGGGAATCCAACTTCCAATTGATTTACAACTTGATTCAACCCTATCAGGTGTGCTTCAAGCGGCATTGGTGCTTTTTTTCTTGATCATGAATGGAGTGAAAAAGAAAATGATGGATAAAAAGGAATCAGATGGAAAATAGTATCTGGGTCGGATTAGCAGGCGTGATCGCAGCGGGTGCACCGATCGTGATCGCAGCGGTCGGCGAAACCCTGACGGAAAAATCGGGTATGTTAAACCTTTCAGTAAATGGGATCATTTTAATTTCCGCGATGGTAGGTTTCGCTGCCGCCTATAAAAGTGAAAGTCTTCTGGTGGGTTATTTGGCTGGAATGGCAATCGGCGCCTTGATTGGAGCGCTCCTCGCTTTTTGTACGATCGCACTTGAACAATCCCAGGTAGCGGTTGGGCTGGTTCTAGCTTTTTTATGCAAAGATTTATCCTATTTCCTGGGTAATGATTTTATGGGTGTGAATGCACCGGTCATCCACTCCGCACCCATTCCATATCTTTCTGAGATCCCTATTATCGGCAGGGTTTTTTTTAACCATACCGTTGTTACCTATATGAGTTTCATTATTTTAATAGCCGCTGTGATTTGGCTGAACCGGACCAGATTTGGGTTGATCTTGCGCTCAGTAGGGGAACGTCCTGAAGCTGCCTATGGTAGAGGAATTCCTGTAAACAAGGTAAGGACCATCTATATCATCATGGGAAGCGCCCTGGTTGGATTGGCTGGTCCAATCTACTCACTTGGGTTGAAACCAGGCTGGAAAGGTTCGTTGACCGGATTGGATGGGATTGGCTGGATTGTATTGGCGATCACCATTTTTGGAGGGTGGAATCCTGTCAAGGTGGCTTTGGGTGCTTATTTATTCGAATTACTGCGTTGGCTTGGACTTATCTTCCAAACATCCCTTCCCGGTATTCCCTCGCAGGTACTGCAAGTAGCGCCTTTTCCTTTGATGATTCTGACCCTGCTGCTGGTCAATATCAGGAATGCCGAATGGTTCGATACGATGCGCCGCACTTTGCCTCCTCCTTTCAGTCATTTGTTCAATAATAAAAGAAGGAATCGAAGCGCAGCACCATCCTCACTAGGCATTCCTTTTAAGAGCGGGTAGAATATATGCATGAAAAAATTTCATGCATATCAATGTTCCATTTGTCACTCAATTTTCCAACCTGAAGATATTTTTTATACCTGCCCGCATGATGGGGGCAATATGGATGTGTTGCTCGATTATGCAGAATTAAAGAAAAATCCCTTACAACAGCAGATGACCACATCGCGCGATTTTTCGATCTGGCGTTATGTACCCATCTTACCGGTAGAAGACCCGGGTTTTGCAAAAACTCCGCTACATTCGGTGGGATGGACTCCGGTCTATGAATCAGTCCCATTAAATGAAGAGACTGGATTAAACCAATTATGGATCAAGGATGATGGCAGAAATCCGACGGCATCTTTTAAAGACCGCGCCAGTTCGGTGGTTGTCGCGCGTGCCGGTGAGATCCATGCGGATGTGGTTGTAACTGCTTCCACAGGGAATGCAGGCGCTGCTCTGGCGGGTATGGCGGCTGCTTGTGGGCAAAAAGCAGTGATCTTCGCCCCCAAAACCGCTCCACAAGCTAAGATCGCCCAATTATTGGTGTTTGGAGCGCAGGTGATATTGGTGGATGGGAATTATGACCAGGCTTTTGATCTCTCGGTAAAAGCCTCCCAGGAGTTCGGTTGGTACTGCCGCAACACAGGCTACAATCCATTCACCGCTGAAGGAAAAAAAACCGCAGCCTTTGAGATCTGGGAACAGATACTTCTTCCCAATAGCAACTTGAAACGCGAACTAAGTGTTTTTGTTTCTGTTGGTGACGGAAATATTATCTCTGGAATCCATAAAGGCTTTAAAGACCTTAAAGAACTGGGTTTGATCGACTATATTCCACGTATCTTCGGGATCCAATCCGAAGGTTCAAGCGCTATTGCGAATGCATATGATGCGGGTACTGAAGAGATCGAACCTGTGCATGCCACAACCCTTGCTGATAGCATTTCAGTGGATCTTCCGCGGGATGGGCTAAGAGCGTTGCGCGCCGCTACCCAAACGGGTGGAGCGTATGTTAAAGTTAGTGATGACCAGATCATCCAGGCGATCGCTGCACTCGGGAAAGTAGGTATTTTCGCCGAACCGGCTGGTGCAACAGCTTATGCAGGTGTTTTACAGGCTTCAGTTTCTGGTCTGATCAAACCAGAAGACCCCGTGGTTTGTATGATAACCGGAAGTGGTTTGAAAGATATCAATGCAGCCATGAAAGCGGTTCCTTCTGCCCCTGTGATCGAACCCAGTATGCGAGCGTTGAAAAATATTCTGGATATTTAAGTTTGAAAGGAAATATGAACAGCACAGCCCCAAAAACTATCCGCTATTCCGTCATCGCTCCTGTTTATAATGAAATAGAGGGTTTACAGGAATTTTACCGGGTATTACATGATGTAATGGAAGGGTTGGGGGAAGCATGGGAAGTACTATTGGTGGATGATGGTTCTACAGATGGTACACGCGATCTCATCCTCACGCTTGCTGATCAGGATGCACGGGTTGTCCCCCTTATTTTCACCAGAAACTTTGGGCATCAAATTGCGGTTACTGCCGGGATGGATCACGCGCGTGGGGAAGCGGTCATCATTATTGATGCTGACCTGCAGGATCCGCCACAGGTGATCCCGGAACTGATTGAAAAATGGAAGGAAGGATACGAGGTGGTTTATGCGGTGCGCCGGGAGAGGGAGGGCGAAACATGGTTCAAGCGCACCAGCGCGTCTGCCTTCTATCGCCTGATCAATCGCATCACAGATATCAATATTCCTCTGGATACGGGTGATTTCCGTCTGCTGGATCGGGAAGTATTGCAAGTGTTAAATGGGATGCGCGAAAGAGAGCGTTTCTTGCGGGGGATGTCTGCCTGGGTGGGTTTTAACCAAATCGGAATCCCGTATGACCGGAAATCTCGTTATGCTGGCAAATCCAAATATCCATTCAAGAAAATGTTAAAGCTGGCTTTGAACGCAGTCACCGGCTTTTCTACACTTCCTCTGCAACTGGCAGAATATACTGGCTTTGCAGTGCTTGCTGGATGGTTGGTTTATGCGATCGTTTGGATCGTTTTTGCTGCACTTAAAAAGCCATTTTTAACCGGGCAAGCGCTGACAATTTTCATCATATTATTACTGGGAGGGTTGATATTAACTTTCATGGGCATAATCGGCGAATATATCAGCCGTATCTATGATGAAGCCAAAGGGAGACCGCTCTATATATTACGAAATACCCCAAAAACTTATAAATCCAAGGAGAAAAAATGACCAAGATTGATTTAACCGTGTATGAAGACCGCCTCCAGAATGCAATAAAACGTGCGAAAGAAAGAAACATCATCATTCCGACCTTTGCTCAGATGCGAAACCCTGACCTTATCCCTGATTCGGTCAAGGAAGAACTGACCGGGCTAGGTTTGTGGGATGTACAGCCGCGAAACCTGTTTCGCATTACCTGGAAGAATGAACCAAAGGAAAAGGGAGGGAAATTCGACGGGGTTAATTTCATTGAGTTGCCAAAAGAACTGACCGGTGTGGATGCCCGCATTATTGCGCTGGTAGGGAAATGGTTCCCAACCGGTGCACATAAAGTGGGCGCAACCTTTGGTTGTTTGGTTCCCAGATTGGTAACCGGGCAATTTGATCCCATTCACCAAAAAGCAGTCTGGCCATCCACAGGCAATTACTGCCGTGGTGGTGCTTATGATGCGACCCTGCTTGCTTGTGAATCCATAGCCATTTTGCCTGAAGGGATGAGCAAGGAGCGCTTTGAATGGTTGAAGACAGTAGCGGGGGAGATCATCGCAACCCCTGGTAGTGAATCCAATGTGAAAGAGATCTTCGACAAATGCTGGGAACTGCGCAATTCCGGCGAAGATATCATGATTTTTAATCAGTTTGAGGAATTTGGCAATTACCTGTGGCACTATGACATCACCGGGCATGCCATGCAAGAAGTGCTGGAAAAGGTTATGGGTCCGAATGATGTATACCGTGGTGTTGCTCTGACCACTGGTTCAGCCGGCACCATCGGATGTGGTGATTATCTGAAGCAGATATTCCCTGGCAGCAAGGTTGCCGCTGGTGAAGCAGTCCAGTGCCCGACATTGCTTGAGAATGGATTCGGCGCACATCGCATCGAAGGCATTGGCGATAAACATGTGCCGTGGATCCACAACTTACGCAATACCGATATGATCATTGCCATTGATGATAATGTGGTGGTGAACTTAGCCCGTTTATTCAACGAACCCGAAGGTCATAAATACCTGGCGGAGCAGGGTGTACCTCAAGAGACGGTAGAAGAACTCAGTTTAATGGGCTTCTCTGGCATCGCCAATGTTGCCATGGCGATTAAGATGTCGAAGTATTATGAACTGGGAGAGAACGATGTGGTATTAACGGTTCTGACCGATTCCATGGAACTCTACCAGAGCCGCCTGAAGGAAATGCACGAGGAATTTGGCGAATACACCAGAACGGATGCGGCTGTGAACTTTGCACGTGATCTGCACGGATTAGCCACCGATTATCTGCAAGAGCTCACTTACGCCGATCGTCGTAGAATACATAATCTCAAATATTTCACCTGGGTCGAACAGCAAGGGAAGACATATCAGGAAATTTGTGACCAATGGTATGAGCCTACTTACTGGACCGAATTACAGGCACAGATCCCTGAAATTGATGCTCTTATTACAGAGTTCAATAAGAAGGTTGATCTGTAGTCAGTGATGTAAAATGATGGATGTTCCTTCCCTGAATGATCTTGTGCTGGTATGTGTTATACCCCAACCACGCGATCTGGAAATTGCCAGAGTGCTAGGTTGGTATCGCATCCCGCTCAAACATGCACCGAAGGTGATCTACACAGATTGTTTGGCTTTTTATCAGCCAGCTTCTTTTGGGAAGGAACATCGTTGGAAAATAGAATATATAGCAAAAGTTCGCGGGGTGGAACTATGTCGGCGCATTGATCTATTACGGGAGGAGTGGGATCATCCACGGGCAAACGAAGAGTATTATAAGATCAGTCTGGATGATCTCGTTCGCCTTCCAAAACCCATTTCTGCAGGAACATGGAAGCGCATCACGTTTTTCTATACCGGGGGAGATTTGATCAGAAATGCGGAGACTATTCAAGACCTGGTCATTGATCACGAAAATCGCAGGGTTTTTGAGGGCATCATTCGCGAATATCGTTCCAAATATGCAGATATTCAAATTGCAAATGAAGATGAACAGAAAATAAGTAAAGAATTTGTCGAATATTTCCTGCAAATAAATGCAGCCAGTAAACAAGGGATAGATCAAATTGATCTTGAATGAAAGGATATGGGAAAGATGACGAAAACTTTGCTGAAATCGGGCAAGATCATCACCGCAGCGGATGTCTTCAATGGAGATATTCTGATCGAAGGAGAAAAGATTCGTGCTGTTGGGAAGGATTTGAGCCCTGATGCAGATACTGAAGTAATGGATGTTTCCGGAAAGTTCATCACTCCTGGTGGGGTGGATGTACACGCCCATTTTGACCTCCCCATGTTTGATACGGTTTCATCCGATGATCATTATACCGGGCATAAAGCGGCTGCTTTTGGTGGGACGACAACCGTATTTGATTTCATCTCTCAGGATGAACCCTCTCTTGCGAAGTGTGTCGAAAACTGGCATGCTAAAGCGGATTCAAAAGCTGCGATTGATTTTGGCTTTCACATGAACATCACCAGTTTCAATGAGCAGATCGCTCAGGAGATTCCCACCCTGCGGAAATTGGGCGTCAACAGTCTGAAAGTATTTACTGCTTATAATGGGCGTCTGAGGTTGCAGGATGGTGATATCTTCCGGGTATTGCGTATAGCAAATAAGAGCCAGATGCTGGTGATGCTACACGCTGAAAATGGGGATGTTATCGATATTTTAGTAAACGAAGCGTTGCAGGCGGGGCATACCACACCAGAATGGCATGCTCTCACCAGACCGGCGGATGGAGCGGTTGAAAGTGTCTTTCGTGCTATCCAGCTTGCCAAGCAAGCCAGCGCAGCGTTGTATATTG
>DMDF01000048.1 GCA_003446605.1 Anaerolineaceae bacterium | reverse complement strand
ACTGCACGGATCAAACCGACATTTCCAGCCTGGATGAGGTCTAAGAAAGATGAACCGTATTGCCTGTATTTTTTGGCTATGCTCACCACCAATCGAATATTTGCTTTGATCAAATATTCACGGGCTTCCTTTCCTTCACGGATCAGCTCTTTTATTTCTTCAATATTTTCAAGGTCCCCATCGCTTTCAATCATGGTTAAGCGCGCCTGTCGACCAATTAGCATCTTTTTGGCAAGTGTAATTTCTTCTTCCCGGGTCAATAAAGGCACCCTGCTCATTTCGTTTAGATATAAACTTACTGAGTCATCTGAGGTAATACCGGTATGATCAGAAATATGCTCTTCATAATCCATTTCTGATTCTTCTGTTTCTTTATCAGCTTCCTCAAGAAATGTTGAAAGGTTATTTTCTTCCATTTGTTCCTCAGAAAAATTTGGATTCGTTGTCATTTAGCTTATTCACTCCTGCTATTTATTAACTATACTGTTTTCTCTTACGCGATAAAAAAGCCATTGACTTGATATCCATTTCGTCAATGGGCTTTAATCAACATAAACACACCCCTAATGGGGAGATATCATATTCTTTAAGGTTATTATATACTAAATTCATAATAAATATAGCATTTAATTGTTAAATTTCGATAAACATTTCTAAAAGATCAGTTAAGATACAACGCAATTTACTCAATTGATTTCTTCGCTTTGATCATTGGCTCAATCCCATACCGTCCAACAAAACGCCGCAATTTTTGCAATGACCTGAAGCATCAAGCCCAAGAAGGCGGGTAAAATAACCACTTCGAGTAATCAATTTTTCGCCGCATTTTTTACAATAGGTGTCATTATCGCCAAAAACATTGCCTATATAAATATAATTTAAACCAATCCTTTCCGCCATTTTCTTTGTATCATACAATAAATCTTCTTTTGTTGGACCTCGATCTCTCATTTTATAATGCGGAAAAAAGCGACTTAAGTGCCAGGGTGTGTCCGGTCCCAAGTCCTCATAAATAAACCTTGCTAATTCCTTCAACTCATCAGGGTCATCGTTGACGCCTGGCACCACCAATGTTGTAATTTCCAACCAAATTCCCAATGACTTCATCAATTTACAGCTTTCCAAGACAGGCTCAAGTTTGCCCCCCATCAAGCGACGATAGGGTTCATCACGAAAAGCTTTGATATCCACATTTGCAGCATCCAGATATGGAGAAATCATATCCAGCATTTCTGGGGTCATAAACCCATTGGTCACATATATATTCTTTAAACCTGCTTCTTTTGCAAGTTTAGCGGTATCCAGGCTGTATTCAAAAAAGATGGTCGGCTCGGTGTAAGTATAAGCGATGGATCTGCAATGATTTCGGCTTGCTTCATCAACGATCTTATCAGGAAGCATCCTCTGACCATAGGGCATGTTCATAATTTTCGGCATCTGAGAAATCTGCCAATT
Organism: Anaerolineaceae bacterium; assembly: GCA_003446605.1. Taxonomy (GTDB): domain Bacteria; phylum Chloroflexota; class Anaerolineae; order Anaerolineales; family Anaerolineaceae; genus UBA4781. Next base: position 2,319 of record DMDF01000048.1, on the reverse strand, counting down.
TTGACACCACTCACATCGAAAATTGCATCCTGGTGTTGCTATGGAGTAGGCCTGAGTTCCAGGATAGAAATGATAAAGCGGCTTCTTTTCAATTGGGTCAATGTTTTTTGAAATCAGGTTCCCATAAACCAACGTGAATAATTCTCCATCGCGGTTCTCCCGAACCCGGCATATTCCACGGCTGCCCTCTTTAATCTTGCATCGATGGGCACACAAATTACATCGAACCTCAAGACCTGGAAGTTCATCGTATAATAAAGCTTCGTGAAGCATTAAAGAAGCTCCTTCATTAATTGTTGTCTATAATTAATCATATTCGAAATACTTTACCAATTCAAATTTAAAGTTAGATGAGGAGATATGAACTTTACAATCGCCCTTTTACAGTTCAACCCGACGCGAAAAAACGTGGAAAAGAACATCCAAAAAATTCAGCAAGCAATGGAAGGAATAAAAGCGGATTTGATTGTTTTTCCCGAGCTATCCAATTCAGGTTATCTTTACGAAAAAGCCGAAGATCTAAAACCTTTCAGTGAGGAAAATGATGGTCATGGTCCTTTCCTCAGCGCGTTAATTGATCTTGCAAAGACAATTAACGGTGTGGTAGTCACTGGATATGCAGAAAAGGAAGGTTTAAAATTATATAACTCGGCAATTGCCCTTTCTCCTCAAGGCCCAATCACAAATTACAGAAAAACACACCTGTTTGATCATGAAAAAATGCTGTTCAATCCAGGTGATTCGGGTTTTAAAGTTTTCGAATGGAATAGCGTCAAAATTGGAATAATGATTTGCTTTGATTGGATCTTCCCTGAAGCATGCCGCTGTCTGGCATTGCAAGGTGCACAAATCATCGCGCACCCGGCGAATCTTGTGCTGCCCTATTGCCAGAATGCAATGGTTACCCGATCAATTGAAAACAGGGTTTTCACCATCACTGCAAATCGAATTGGGACCGAAAAATTAGGCGATATGAGGTTATCCTTTACTGGTACATCGCAAATCACAGATCCTTCAGGTGCAATTCGTTACAGAGGCCCGAAAGACAAAGCGACAGTTCATATTATGGCCATTGAGCCCAATGAGGCCATAAATAAAAATTTGAATCCACAAAATAATTTATTCAAAGACAGACGACCAGAAATGTATAAATTAGTAGAATCCCGAGAACATTAGATCAAGACATATTTAATTTTCTAAAAGAAAAAGGACCAGCGAATGTTCTACTGGTCCTTTCGTTTTGCAAAAATGCTGCTTATTATTAGTTAACTAAGCACCAAATTTTTCCAGCCTGTTGGCGTGGGCTAAAGCTAAAGGCATTAATTCGTATGCTGGGAATCGTGAACCTAATCCGCCTTTTAAGCAGGCGCGTTCTCCAAAGCTTTCAATCCCATCAGGTCGAACCAATTTTGAGTAGAACAATACGGGTACTGGGTGCCAGCTGTGGTACTTCATCGCACAAGGCGTGCTGTGGTCACCGGTAATGATCAGCACTGAAGGGTCAAGTGCAAGAATTCTCGGCAGCAAGGCATCTACCTTTTCGATCTCGCCTACCTTATTTTCAAAGCTGCCATCTTCCCCATAACTATCCGTCTTCTTAATGTGAACAAAGAAGAAATCATAATCATCCCATTTTTCCTCAAGTAAATCAATTTCTTCTTCGTAAGAATGAGATGCAGGCGGGTTATCCATACCTACCAGCTTAGCAACGCCTCGATACATGGGATACATAGCAATAGCAAGAGATTTAAGGCTAAACACTTCTGGAAACATTGGCCAATCCGGCCATTGTGCAAAACCACGCAAAAGAAGCATGTTCGCCGGGCTCTCATCCGCAAGAATTTCTTCTGCTTGGCGTACAAATTCCTGAACAATTGCTGCAGCCTTCTCAGAGGCTTTATCCAGCGCTTTGGCAGGCAGCGGCTTCTCACCGGTAACCTGGGGGTCAGTCTCCTCAATATTCGCACTCAATCCCTCACCGCGAACCACCAAGAGAAAACGATATTCTTTGACGACCCTCAGAAAAACTTCAACCCCGGGGATACGAACCTTTTCGTTCAATAAATCGCACAAACGCTCAGATATCTCGGTGGGAATTCTCCCGGCGCGTCGATCGGTTATACGTCCTTGCTCATCAACGGTGCAGAAATTACCTCGAGCTGCAACATCGGTTCTTCTTAGATCAAAATCAATCCCTAACGCCGATAGTACCCCGCGTCCAACTTTATACTGCAGCGGGTCGTAGCCAAACAACGACAAATGAGCTGGTCCACTTCCAGGCGTTATTCCTGTGCGAATACCCTGATGGAGACCTAACAT
>DMDF01000123.1 GCA_003446605.1 Anaerolineaceae bacterium | reverse complement strand
CTAAAATTGGGATGTTGACACATGCTAACGAAACAAATCGTTCTGCAACAACAAACACCTCCCATTAGCATTTATTGTAAGAGAGGTGTTTTTATTTTGTGTCCTGTTTCTGGGGTTCAGTTCAATAAGGTCGCTTTTTTATCATTTCTCCTCATCGACAGCGTGGCTATCTATTATTCTTATCGAACTAGCTTTGGTAGTTTCTTTTCTCTTCTCCAGACCTTGCGAATGTTCCTCTACCAGCTCCTCTGGGCAAAGGGAGATGAAGAGCTGCATGGCGCCCATGATCAAAGCCGCATCATCAATCGGTCCGATCATCAGGTCAAAAGGCACAACCAAATAAATCAGAGCAGCCAATGGGATCAATTTCACATAAATGGCAACCCGTTTATCTAAGACTAGCAGCACCGTCAGCCGAAATTTGAAAATAATATCCCTAAAAAAATTTATATCGCGCATTTTCTTTATCCTTTTTCTTGTTTGAACAGTTTTTTCCGTTTCCAGCGAATATACGGAGCAGCCATCTTTCTCAGCCATGATTTCCACACAATCGGTGCCACCCTGGAACCACCATCCCGGTAATGCACGCGCAGCATTTCAGGCCAGCAGCGTTCGTCAGCAGCGATGGTCTTCGCATCCTGATGCAGCCTGAAATTTGCCCAGAGACGGGGATGATACACAATCGGACCTATCTGTGCCAGACGCACCCACAGATCATAATCCATCGCAAAATAGAAAGATTGATCCAATGGTGCCACAGCTTTCCACCCAGCTGCAGTGAAAAAGGAGGCTTGTTGTGGGATGTGCACATACCCGCGGCGCAACCGGTGCAGATCCGTTTGCGCTGCTGGAAAATCGCCGATCACCATTCCTTTTTCGTCAATATAGTGTGCATCTCCATACACCAGCACCACCTGGGGATTGCGCTGCAAGAATTCTACCGCTTCCCGAATCGCTCCTGGCTGATAGGTATCATCCGAATTCAACCAGGCATAGATCTTTCCGTTGGCATGTTGGAAACCTTTGTTGATGGCTTCTGTTTGACCACAATCCGGCTCGGATACCCACCAGGCTATGCGATCGCTGTATTGCTTGATGATCTCAACACTGCCATCGGTCGAACCCCCATCCACAATGATGTACTCCAGATTAGGGTAATTTTGCTCCAGCACCGAACAAATGGTCTTTTCAAGGTAATATGCCTGATTGAAAGAGGGTGTCACAATGGAAACCAGCGGTAAGTCACTCAAGGCAGCACTTCCAAAGCAGTAATCTCCTCAAGCCCATAATACTCAGCCGCGCACACATTTACCCAGTAATGTGGGTCAGCGGTCAGTTCAGCCACTGAGCCAATGGAATCAAAAGCAGGCACGATCAAAGAAGTTTCTCCCGATGCAGTTTTTTTCAGAATATCAGCATGGCGTTCATCCCAGGCTTGGGCAATCGCCTGCCACTGCGGCAGTTGTTGCCATTCAGCCCAAGCCCCTTTAAGGGGATAGATGCTCAATAGTAGCAAAATAATAATGGATATCAGGCAGGTATCCACAACGCGATCCATCCAGCGATGACTGAGAATTCCAGCGCTGAAACCAGTCACGATAATTGTGAGAACCGTAACGAAACGTCCCAGCATCCAGGCGCGTTCTTCAGGGTAAGTCTGCATTGTAAAAACAGAGGGGGCAGCGACACAAACAATTAAAATATATGAAAACAAAAACAAAAAAATAAAAAAGTTTCTTGCCGTATTTTTTGATTGAAAGAATTTTGAAGAATCTTGTACTGTATGATACCCAATAATAGACATTTGAGCAAAAAGTAAAAAATTCGGTACAGGAAAGCTTTTTATCGAATCATAAACAAAATCCCAGCCATATTTTAACGACAATGGTATCAAATTAGTAAATTTAAGTTCAGTATGAGCTTGGTTTAATCTTACAAAATTACCGGGCGCCATTAATACAATTACCAAGGATAACAATGCACCCAAAATTAAGGGAATAAAATCTTTTTTAAGTTTATCTTTGTTCTGACCTTTTACAAAAATCAATGTTGTGATCCACAAAATACACCAAATTCCAATTTGGAATACAGTAAAAGTCTCAGAAAAACCACCCATAACAAATGATAAGAGAAAAAATATAACATATTTATACTTTTTAATCCCATATGTTAAATCCACACACAAAATTACAAACGCCAATCCCAAAAAGATGAGTGGAGCAAAGTAACTAATCATCCCAGCCCGCCAATAAATACTTTGAAATAAATTTGGAGACATGAGCAACAAAAAAAACGTAAAAATTTGGCTAATAAGGAAGGATACAAGAAAATTTACTTTACATTTTTTCAGCAGAAAAAGCAGATGAAATAAATACGCATAAATCAATACAGTAAGAGCAATGACTAAACCTGGTAAAAATGAAATTGCTTTATCGCCAAACAATTCACTAATACCAACAAAAAAAATCGCTGAAAATCGATTGGACCAATTATTGTACGAATTCAGCACTCCACGAGCAATCCCATATTCTTGAAGTGTGGCGCTGTGACAATAATCATCTGCCCAATAACGAGAGTAGAAACCACGATAAACATAGACTGCTAACGCAATAGATAAGAATAAACTCGCAAAAACTAATGCTGTATAAAATAAACGGTTAGTTTTTTGCCGATCAAGTGGGCATTGAAAATGAGGTTTCATTGTTCTGTTTTCCATTTGCAAGTTTCTATTTTATCATTACCCTTTTTATGGTCTTGCTCCAATCCACAGCTATAACAAGTGCGAAATATTTACAAAATATTCCAATAGATCAACTGTCAATCATGAAATATTTTTTTCTATCCAGCTGGATGCTCTGCATACATTCCTCATGGATTCGCTGGAGTCAGATCAAATACAAGAACACCCTCTTCCGTAGATAGCAATGGATAATTGGCACGCAGCCATTCCTCCAACTCGGGTTGGCGCGTAAACTCCTCAAAATCTGTCACCAAGAAATAATCATATCCGGAAGTATAGTCTTCAAAATAGTCTGCTATGTCCACATCCAACCCGGCTTGCTGGCGCAGCGCTATATCATCCATGTTAGGCCAGTTGCGCGAACTAACCCAGCCCCAGTAAGCCAGGCGGTAGCTGTAATCCTGGCTGAGTGCTACCACTTTATCTTGCGGGGAAAACATCGTGCCTACTCTCTCCCAATATGCCACTTCCTGGCGATAATCCTGCTTATTCAATGTGGAGCGAGCATCCATGGCATAGATGCCGAACAGCATACAGAAAGCAATTCCAGTCGCAACCTGCACACCCGTTTTCTTCTCCCCTAGCCAGCGTATAAGTTTTTGAAACAAAGCGGTCACAGCAAATGCTACCAACAGCAGCAGTGGCAGATGATAGTAATCATGAGTGGAAATATGATGTGGAAGGGCAAAGCCCAGCAGAATATAGCCCACGCCTGCTCCCAGCAGGATATTGCGAGTGCTCTTCTTTTCCATGAGAAATATTCCTACCAGTGCCGCAACCAGCCATTCCACACTGACCACTCTGCGCAAGTTGGATAACCAGCGCAGATAAAAAGCAACATCCGTCCACATGGATGGGAAAAAGCGCAAGCTGAATTGCCCTGCCAGTCCCTTATCGATCCACACACCATATACCAGATAGATACCATAAGGCAGAATGGTGAGGAGGAATGCGACCCATATTTTGGCATCTTTAAAAACTGTTTTCCAATTCTTATCGCTCAGCAACCATCCCAGCCACATTCCGGCTACAAAGAAAGCTGCCACGGTTTTGACGAAAATTGCTACCCCTCCCAGCAGCCCGGCGGCAACTGCCCAACGCCAGTTGCGCCGTTTATCCCACTGTAATAAAGCCAGCAGGAAAAAAGCCAGAAAGAACACCAGCAGGGTCTCAGGCTGAAAAGAGCGGCTGGCAATAACACCATAGGGATAGAAGAGAAAGAAAGCCACACCGATCAACGCTGCTTTCCAGCCCTGTTCTTCTTTTGCCCCAATAACCAGCAAAATAGCTGAGAGAAGCCAGAATGTCATCGCGATCAAGCGCGGGATGCGCAGATCAACCTCCCCAACCAGGCGGTATCCAAATGCGGTTAACCATTCCATGATGGGAGGCTCGATCAAGCCTTCCAACTTCCACTGTTCAATCGCCCGCTGCGCCTGTGCGCTGGTTTCTCCTGTCAATTGATAATACATACCGCGCGACATCAACGCAGAATGCAGCTGGCGTGTGGGGTGAAAATCAAGCGGTGCATCTGAAAGGTCGTAAATACGTATCAGAGTACCCAGCAAGACCACCACAATGGTCAGCAAAACGAACAAGGGTTTCTTTTTCGGTTTCACAGCCTGCATCGACTCATCGTTTCCTTTGAAAAGTTGCTTTCATTGTATTCATTTTTCTGCGGCGTTCCACCACATTACGCACACGCACCAATCCCAGGGCGGCTGCCAGCGCATACAGCATGCGGTGAAATTCTCGAAATCCTGTGGCTGGATGCAGGACAATGCTGTGTAGGTAAGCCTTGAAGGATGCCCAGCCTTTGCCACCATCCAGCAGATAGCGCCCATCGATCAAACATGCTCCTGCCTGCACCTTGCGTTCAATGGATGGGAAAATTGCAGCGGTGCCATCAAAAGTACGCATCCAGTCCACAATACGGTAGGCTTCCTGCCCAAATTTTTCTGCCGCTGCCACATTTTTGGCTCCAATATGGTAGCGGGCAGCAGCCAGCGGTTCCGGTATGTACCTCATCTGGCAGATGGAAGCCATGCGGATCCACAACTGGTGATCGAGCAAATACTGGTACGAAAGATCCAGCAATCCAGCCTGTTGCAACACTTCCCGGCGGAAGAACACAGCTGGCTGCCCGATGATATGAAATGTCATCAAATCCGCCAGGGTGTAGCCTGCATACCGCAGCGTATTGATCTGGTCACCCGTTTCATCCACTGCCAGCAAGTTCCCAAATAACAACCCCGTTTCCGGATGGGTTTGAAAATGGTCAGCCACCTTAATCAAGGTTCCCGGCAGGTAGAAATCATCGGAATTGAGCCAGGCAATGATGTCGCCCTGAGCGCGTAACAACCCCTTATTGATGGCATCCGCCTGCCCGTTATCCTTTTCAGATACCCACCAGGCTATCCGATCCGCATAGCGCCGGATGATGTCCTGACTGCCATCCGTGGATTTCCCATCCACGACCAGGTATTCCAGATTGGTATATTCCTGATCCAACACAGATTGGAGGGTAGTCTCTAGAAATGCAGCCTGATTGTAGGAAGGGGTGATAATAGAAATCAATGGCTGCATCCCAATCTCCTAGAAAAAATCGTCATAAGCAACTTTGGGGAAAATGGTCAGTTTCCCACCAAGGGTAGCATCCACAATGTTACGCCCATCCGCTTCAAAGGCTTGTTTTGCCATGCTGTATGCCACCTCGGAGGTATCCAGATCAGGCAGCTGCCAACGGAAACCCTTCCCAAAATAACCGGGGTTGAAGTGGTTAGGGTCATCCCCTTCAGAGACAATGGTAGTATTAGGTTTGCCCTTGGTCACAAAACTGTGATCCACCCCGATCAGAATGACCTCCTCAAACCCAAAATAAAAAGCCAGCTGCAAGCACACATACGTTACAGTTGCACCCTCCCATAACCGTCTAGCAGCATTTTGTGCAAATTTTGGACCGGTATAGGTGGTGTGCAAAAAATGCAGATCCTGCGCCGGATGCAGCCATTTTCTTGAGCGCCAAGAAAAGAAACGCGGGATGGTGAGGTTCTGCATCTCATCAGCCGTCTGTTCAATGACCAGATCGTTGACGCACACCAAAAATGAGGTTGGGAAACCCAACTCGGGGAACATCAAATAGATACGGTTCATCCCGAAGGTATATTCCCCTTTCAATTTTTGCAGATCGGTGTTTTTCAAGCTGGGACCATTTCCAATGACAAAACAGCGTTTTCCTTTGTACTTATCATGAAATGTCCTGATCTTGTTACGCGAATCCACCCGCCAGGGATGGACCGCGGCAGAAAGATCTTCCGGTACCCGGTTGATCCAATCCAATGTAGATCGCCCTGCATTGAGCAATCCCTCTGGAAGATGTTCTTTTACCGTATCACGCATGATTCACTCCGTACTCAACCGAGCTGTTGCCCCACCATCCACGATCAATGCCTGCCCGGTCATGAAGGAGGATTGCTCTCCCGCCAGGAAGAAAATGGTATTGGCAATTTCCTGTGGCTGACCAATACGACCATTGACTGTCTTACGTGCCAGATTCTCAAGGCGTTCCTGCATCGAAGCTCCTCCATGTTGACCGCGATTCATGCCATCCCGCAGCATGGCTGTATCGACTGCACCCGGCAGCACGGCATTCACACGAATGTTATCGGGTGCAAATTCAATTGCCATCGCCCGGGTGAGCGCCAGCATACCCCCTTTACTAGCAGCATAAGCAGCCACATTGACCGATGTCGCCACCGCATGCACCGAAGAGACGTTCACGATAGCACCCCCACCCGCTTTGACCAGCAGGGGATGGGCAAATTTGGCTCCGAGAAAAGCTGAGCGCAAATTGGATGCCATGACCATATCCCATTCCTCAATGGAAGTCTCCACAATGGGCTTGGATATCTGAACCGCAGCATTGTTGACGACTGCATTCAGATAAGGTGAAAACGCACTTGCCTGGTCGTAGATTGCAGAGATATCCTGCGGTTTGGAGATATCTGCCAGGATGAATAAGCCATCCGATGGGAAATCCTCTTCAAATTCCCGACGATCCACACCGATCACTTTCCACCCGGCTTGCGAGAATCTGCGAACCGTGGCACTGCCAATCCCTCCGGCAGCGCCTGTGATCAAGACTATCTTTGGTTCTGACATGGCACTCCTTTACTCAATCAAATCGCGCGTATTTCCGCTGCAAATCTTCCAGGTCAGCATGTTCGATGTGCAGTCCCTGCAGCAAATTGCGAATGGTGTTCCAATGCACCCGTTCCCACGCAGAAGGGCTGGAGTTGGAATTGTGCGATGCCAGCATGACGTTCTCCATTTCCCGCAACGGGGAATCAGGAGGCAGTGGTTCCACTTCAAACACATCCAGAGCCGCTCCATTCAGTTGACCACTCTGTAAAGCTGTCACCAGCGCAGGTTCATCCACCAACGCTCCGCGCGCGGTGTTGATGAGCACCGCATGGGATGTGACCCATTCAAGCGTATGAGCATTGATAATGTGAAAGCTGCTCGGGTTAAGATCGCAGTTTAAGCTGATGAAATCAGCTTGTGCCAGTAATTCTTCAAGCCCAACCATTTCCACACGGTTCTCGATGATGAAATCGGAGGCAATGGGTATGATGTCATTGCCAAGCATGCGCATACCAAACCCCTTTGCCCGGCGGATGACCGCTTTACCAATATTACCCACCCCGATTACACCCAGGGTACATTCACTCAATGAACGACCGGGAATCTTTTCCCATACGCCTGAGCGTATGGCGCGATCCATCCAGGGTTGTCTACGGGCGAACGCCAGCACATATCCCATCACGGAATCTGAAACCGGCAGGGTAAAGGCATTGGGTGTATTGCCAACCATGATGCCCACACTTTCCGCAAAGATCTTGTTGATGGAATCGATGCCGGTACCCCATTTAGAGATAACCTTCAGTCGGGGCAGGCACTGTCTGATAACAGCTTCAGAATAGCGATCATCCCCGCAGATTGTCCCGTCAAACTGACCGGCATATTCCAGGATGTGTGCCTCTTCCATGCGCTCATGCACATCCGGAATGAGCAAATCAATACCATAATGATCGAACACCACTTTAAACCGTTCGACAAAAGGCAGCATATAAGGTGCGGATAACAGAACAGTCGGCATAACGCCTTCCTTTACTTGAAATTATAGCAATTGATTGCGCTGCTGGTATTTCAACAGCAGATCTGCAATGAGAAAATCCTGTTCTTCATCAATATCCTGAGCTTCCAGTGCGGATATTTCAAACATCAATGGTCGGTCACCAATGCGTGTGCGATGCTTCAACAATCCTTCACGGGTAAATAAATAGATACAGGAGTTTTCTTCATAGACCGGTGGCAAGTCCTGGGTTTGCAGCAAGATGGCAGGGTTGTGATTGATCGGGCGAGCCAGTGCATCCCACAAACGGGTCTGCATGCGGGTCACAGAGAATAAAGAGTCATAAGCCGGAAACGCATTGGAAAAATCCCGGATGGCTTTCTCGATAGTGTTGGTTTGCAGCAAAGGATTGGTACTGTGGGTTTGCAAATACACATCCGCACGCACCTGTTCGGTGTCATAAAAAAGGATCTCATTCATGGGAACAGTATCAGCACATAGATGTTCTGGTCGCTTCAAAACTGTGATATGAGGAAATTTCTCCGCGATGCCCTCTTGAATAATAGGACTATCCGTATCCACCACGATCTCATCAATGAGATCACATTTTGAAAGGGAAAAGAGGATGTGCATATAGAGAGGTTTGCCTGCCAAATCACGGAAATTCTTTTGTGGAACGCGTTGAGAATGATGGCGCATGGGTACCAATGCCACAACTTTTTTGAATTTCATTTACCACTCTCCTTTTCTTTATCAGAGGATGATATTTCCTCATAGGAAATCGGTTTCACGCCCTGCCGTCCATTATTATTATCCATCGGAAGATGGGTACGCGGGTAATAAAAAGTTTGCTTTAACTGCCAGGTCAATGGACCAGATTGGCGATAGCCCTGGTATGTTCCCCAGAATTGGCACGCACGGAATTTCACAACATTACAACATTCTTTGGTCAGTTTTTTTTGCTTGCGAGCTTCGCGCCAGTCATTGTGCACATTTTCATGCAACGCTTTAATGAACTCTCCGATTGAGAAAGTAGCCTCGGGGTTGATGTGCTTGAACGCCATGCCTTCACGGCGATAACGATTGTACACACCCTTCCAGGTTTCTTGATGGACATGCACGATCTCCGCCTCTGCACTGTAAGCGATGCGGTAGCCCTGCTGTTTGACCCATTTTGCCCACGCCAGGTCTTCTAATCCGGTTAGGCTCTCATCGTAGGGATGGGACTGCCACAGGTTCTTGCGAATGGCAGCATTGGCATTATTGCAAAAGGGAGTATCCTGATTGTAGTCAGAAACATCCGGATACCAGTGACGGAACCCCTGTAGTTCGGAGAACTTGGAAGTATCGCAACCAGATTGTTTCCCATACACCAGGGCAACCTTTTCGTCTTTGAAGGGCTCCATCAACTTTTCAAGCCAGTCGGGATAAACAGGATAGACATGCGCGCTTGCCATGATCACGATTTCCGCCTCGGCATGGTCGATCCCCAGGTTGAGAGACCGTCCAAAGGTAAATTGATCCGGTTTGATATGAACAATCTCCGCCCCAAAATCCTGCGCGATGGTTCTAGTTCTATCCGTGGAACCAGAATCGACCAGGATAACCTGAACAGGCTGTACAGTCTGCGAAGCGATCCCTTGCAGCAACTTTCCGAGATGTTTCTCTTCATTGTAAGCACGGATGATAATAGAACAAAGCGCTTTCATGTTTCCTGTAAGAACTGCTCCTTTTCCTGGATACCTCGCAGAATGGTTCTGATGGATAATGACCGATCCGCCTTGAGCTTTTCCGGATCGAAATTGAGCATCTTCACATAACCCTTCCAGTAGTTCTCATCTTCCAGAAATTCATCAAACGGGAGAGAAGCAAGGAAAAGCTGGTGATAGAGTACTTTTCTCGCGTTATCAACAAATTGTGCAGGCAGGTCAATTTTTTCTTGTACCAAAAAATCTTCCAATTGTGCGCAAAATTCTTTCTTGCTGGGTGGAAAAAAGACGGTGGGTAGCTGGGTGTAGCGTGCTTTTCCCGCGCACAATACTGGTTTTCCAAATATCGTGGCTTCCAAGCCAATAGTGGAATTATAGACCATCACAAATTTGGCGACCTTGATCAGTTCATAGGAACTGACATATTCCCTGGCATTGATAAAACGCACGTTTGGCAGATCAAGCACATTGTTTTTCCCGATCCACTGTGCCACTGTCTCTTCACTTTCCTTACCAGGTCGCAATTCATCAGGATGAGCGCGAATGATGAAAAGTACTTCGGGGTGGGTGTGTATAGCTTTCAACACCGCTTCCAGCCAGGCAAACATGTGAGGAAATACCACATTGGCATGCGCCTGGCTTGTATCAAAAACCACATTGGTAAAAACGGGAACAACCGCTTGAAAAACCTGCATGTCTTTCTGTAAAACAGGGTCCAATCCCTGCATCTCCGGCCAGAATTCCACCCCAGCAGTGCTGAACTTACCCGTTGTTCTTTTCAAAAGATAATCATCCAACTGCTGCTGCTGCGATTCGTTCAGAGTAAATGAATCTGGGATATCGATAGGATAGGCGGTAGCCTCCCCACTGGTAAAGAAAACTGAATGTGGCAGCATGCCCACTTCATGGGTATAGACAGGAATATCTCGTCTTTGTGCAAGATAGCGCGCAACGGCTTCAGGATAGAACATACCATTGAATACGATCACTGCTTGCGGCTCAGCCTGATCCAGCAAATTGTCAAATTCGCGCTGGATGTTCTCAGCTGAGAGAATATAATGGCGGGCTAGCCGGCACGTGTCCTCATCATCAGGCAGATGATGTCTGCGCCGAATCCA
>DMDF01000119.1 GCA_003446605.1 Anaerolineaceae bacterium | reverse complement strand
GATTCTGTCACCGATCTGGATTTCCTCAATAGGTAATTTTTGCTCTTTTCCATCTCGCAGCACGGTAGCATTTTTTACCTGTAAATTAACCAGTTTTTTGATCGCCTCACTGGTGCGTCCTTTCGCTTTTACTTCCAGATATTTCCCTAGCCGGATGAGAGTAATGATCATCGCGGAGGTTTCGAAATACACATGCCCTTGTACAAGTCCTATCATTACCAGAATGGAAAAAATATATGCAACACTGGAGCCGAGCGCGATCAGCACATCCATATTTGCCGAACCGCTGCGTATTGATTTCCACGCTCCTCGATAGAATTGGGCGCCTACATAAAACTGTACGGGGGTTGCCAGAGCAAGAAATAGATAATTCATCCAGGGGGCATGCAGTAAAGAAACAGGCAGCAGTCCAAAATCACGCCCCATCGAAAGCAAGAAGAGAGGGATGGTAAATACCAATCCCATGATCAGCAAATTGCGCTGTTTACGGATCTCGCGCTCGCGAGCTTTTTGCTCGGAATCAAGCGTATCGGTGGGGATGATCGGGTGAAAGCCAATTTTCTTAAGAATAACGTAGACCTCATGCATATCAATGATGGTGGGAATGTAATTCACTGTGATGGTTTCGTTGACCACATTTCCCGATACATGGGTAATCCCGTCTATTGCCGATAACTTTGCAACGATGCGATCCACCTCATTGGTATTATTCAATTTTTCAAGCAGAATATCATTCGTAACTTGCAGCACACCATAGCCTGCCCGCTCCACGCGATGGATCAGATCATCCAGAGTCGTGACATCCCCGACATAATTGACCACTGCCCGCTCGGAAGAAAGGTTCACAGAGACATTCTCTACCCCCTTTTCTTTTTTCAAATTCCTTTCGATGGTAGCAACACAATTAGCACAGGTCATGCCCTGGATGGGCAGAATGATATTCTTGGCTTTATCCATACAATCCTTTTCCTTTTATTGAGCTACCGGGTAACCGATTTCTTCCAGCGTATTCAGAATGATTTGTTCAACATCTGCATTTTCGAAATCCACTTTCACACTTTTAGAATCCAGGTCAGCCTGCACCGTATTGATGCCTTCAATATCGGATAACTCCATATTGATGGTATGTACACAATGCTGGCAGTGAATATTGGGAACTGAATAAGTTTTGGTCATTTTTCATCCTTTCTCGACAATATTATATTATATGATTATTTTCATAATTATTAACAATTTTGCAGAATATCCCTATTGACAGCAGAGGTTATTCTTGTAGGATAGAATTAAACAATGAGCAATATCAAAGGGAAAAGAATTCTCATCACTGGAGCTTCTAAACGTATAGGTCGCGCTTTTGCTGTGGCAGCCGCACAGCAAGGTGTACACATCTTTCTGCACTACAGCCGTTCAAAAGACGAAGCATTGCAAGTACAACAGGAGATACAGAACCTGGGTAGTGCTTGTGATCTCATCCAAGCTAATTTTGATCATCCTGAAGAGGCAATAGAGGCATTTGAGCCTATATTCACTCAGTATGAAATTTACGCCCTGGTTAATAATGCATCCATCTTTTTACAGAACACGCTGCGAGATACATCCATTCAGGATTGGAATATGCACCAATCAGTCAATCTGACCATGCCATTTTTGCTAACACAGGCGTATGCAAATTCAACAAAAAATTCAGAAGGTCGCATCATCAATCTTCTCGATTGGCGGGCATTGCGTCCGGGCAAGGACCATTTTGCTTACACCATCAGTAAATCTGGGCTGGCAGCCCTCACCAAAGCATCTGCGCTTGCACTTGCACCTCAATTTCAGGTTAACGGAATGGCACTGGGTGCCATTCTACCCCCTTCCGATGGGAGTGAAAGCGATAGTATCATCAAACAGGTGCCAGCTGGTCGTTGGGCTGAAATGGATGAGGTGATACATTCATTTTTATTCTTGTTAGAATCTCCTCGCTATATCACCGGAGAAATCATTCACATTGATGGAGGAAGACATTTAGTCTAAAGTAAAGTATGGATAAAGTATTTATCAATGATTTAATGATACGGGGTGTAATTGGGATCAGCGATCGCGAACGCTCGCAACCGCAGGATATTGTAGTCAATGTGGTATTGTACACCGATATCACTAAGGGGGCAGCATCAGATAATATCGAGGACTGCACCAATTATCGAACCATTACAAAAGCTATCATCGCCCATGTTGAAAAAGTATCACGCTACACGGTAGAAGCGCTGGCGGAAGATATTGCGGGTATTTGTTTAAAGACGGTAGGGGTGAAGAAAGTGAAAGTTAGGGTTGAAAAACCCGGCGCCGTTCGATTTTCAAAATCAGTAGGAGTGGAAATCACACGTAAAAATACGGGATAAAGCTATGCATACTGCATATCTCTTGATCGGTTCAAATATTCAGCCGAAGTCTAATATCCAGGCAGCTTTAGATCTGCTCCGTAAAAGCTGCTCAATCGTGGAGTGTTCAGGAATCTGGAAAACAACAGCCTACGGCAGCAGTGGTCCGGATTTTCTCAATATTGTGGTTAAAATTGACACCACCTGTGATCGCCAATCCATTAAGGCAGAGATAATCAATCCCATTGAAACCCAACTCAAGCGCGAGCGCTTTCCGGACAGGAACGCTCCCAGGACGATCGATGTGGATATTATCATCTACGACGGTGAAGTGATCGACCAGGGGTTATGGGATAAATTTTTCATTACCGTTCCAGTAGCCGAGCTATTACCAGAATTAAAAGACCCTGATTCAGGGAGATTCCTGCAGGATACTGCACAGGAAATGATTGACCAGGGTCTGGCAAGCTTCTATGCGAATTGCCTATAGCCTAAAATTCCAGTGGTCTTGCTCCTCGTGAAATATTATCTAGAAACTCCATCCGTGTAGCATCCCTTGTTCTGAAAGCCCCTAACATGGAAGAAGTGGTCATACGTGCATCATGTTTCCGGACCCCACGCACCATAGCACACATATGCACAGCTTCTACCACCACGGCTACTCCACGTGGGTTCAACAGAATGTTCAAAAAATCAGCGATCTGTCGTGTCATGCGCTCCTGCACCTGCAATCTGCGTGAGAACATATCCACAATACGCGGGATCTTTGAGAGACCGATCACTTTATCTTTCGGCAGATAAGCCACATGCGCTCGCCCCAGGAATGGCAGCATATGATGTTCGCACATGCTGAAAAATTCGATATCGCGCACGATCACCATGTCATCATATTCAACCGTGAAAAGGGCTTTGTTTACAAGTTTGATGGGGTCCGTGCGATAACCTTCCAACATTTCACGGTATGCGCGTGCTACTCTGTCAGGGGTCTTCTGCAACCCTTCACGGTCTGGGTCTTCCCCGATTGCTTCAAGAATATCTTTCACCGACTTTTCGATCTTTTTTAGATCTACTTCCGAATCACAAAATAGCTGCGCAAATTGAAACAGTTCAGACTCATTACATTCAACTCTGGTCATGTTTCTTCCCTTTCCTCTAGTAAATACTTATTTTTTTCGTTTTACAAGGTCCTTCAATAAATCCTGCAATGCATTTTTTGAATCCAAATTTCCTGTGATCTTTTCTAAAAAAGAAATCGCGAGGTTGTTGTATTCCTCGGATTTCACCAGTACTTCCCTATCAATGCCTGATTTTACCAGCAGTTCTGCCATGCGTTGTACTTTATGCGTTGAGGGTGGCTGATCGTCAAGCCATAATTCTCGAAAATCTGCGCTTCTGGATAACCCTAACAGCACCGGGTAGCTCACTTTATGTGCCAGCAAATCGTTGAAGGTGGGTTTTCCCGTTTGTCGCTCTTCCCCCCAAATACCCAGCCAGTCATCATAGACCTGAAAAGATAATCCAAGGTTCATTCCTACCGCCCACAGGTGGTTACGGATATCCGTTGTACATCTTCTGAGAATCGCACTAACTTCACAGGAATACGCCAGCAGCGCTCCGGTTTTTCCAGCGATCATTTTCAGGTAATCTTCCGTCTGGAGAGTTGCAATCCCTTCAAAATCCATATCCATCTGTTGCCCCTGCAGTAATTCAAAAGCAGTCCTGGAAAAAATCAATGCGCTTTCTGAAACAGATGCAGCATTAAATGGCAAGTCTGGGGATTGAATCGTTTGCATTGCCATGGAGTACAAAACATCACCAATGTTAACTGCTTTTTCAATACCCCATTTTTCCCAGACAGTTAACCTTCCACGGCGAGTTGAACTGTGGTCTTCGATATCATCATGAATCAGGGAAAAATTATGCAGCATCTCAACCGCAGATGCCATGGGAAGGACAGAAGTCCAGTCGATACCCAATATATCTGCGGTCAACAGTACCAACAGTGGGCGTACCCTCTTTCCCCCTCCCCCTTCTTTTTCGGATGTGATTCCGAAATGGTAGAAGATCGATTCTTTTAACTCTGGATAGGCATCATCCAAGTGGGTATGTAGATCGCTGATCAATCTCGCTTCTATTGCGGGCAGAAAAAGGTCTTGATAGTCAGAAAGATCCATACTAACGCCGCTGCAATCTTTTGTTCTTTAGCTCTTGCACATCCCCCGCACTTGCTGCAAACATACTGATACGCAGTCCCCTGATGATCTGGTCAATGGTATCAAATAATTTCTGTTCCGATTGCATCGCCGCACGAAAAAAGAGACCTGCAAAACCGCAGCAATCTGCACCCAGCGCAATACATTTTGCCACATCCACCCCATTTCGCAATCCACCTGAAGCAAACAGCGTCAACCCATTCGTATTTTCCTTGACCTCTATGATGGATTGTGCAGTGGTAATACCCCAATTCCTGAAAGATGCTGCAACTTCCCTGTGCGCTTCAGATGTCATGCGGTATTTTTCCACTTCCGACCAGGACGTTCCACCAGCTCCTGCCACATCAATGGCAGAAACCCCTGCCTCCTGAAGCCGTCTGGCAGTTTCTGCTGAAATTCCCCATCCTACTTCTTTCACGATCACAGGGTAGGGCAACTGCCTGCACAGACTCTCGATCTTAGATAACAACCCTGCAAAATTCGTATTCCCTTCAGACTGCAGTGCCTCTTGTAACGGATTCAAATGTAAGATCAATGCATCAGCACCAATTTCTTCCACCAGCTGCCTGCAGTCATCGAAGGTAACCGAATTATTCAGCTGCACAGCTCCAATATTTGCAAACAGATTAATATCCGGGGCATAAGTCCGCAAATTGAAAAATTGATTGGTCTCAGGATGCTGTAAAATAATTCTCTGTGAGCCAACACCCATGCCAATATTAAAATGCTGTGCAGCCCGAGCCAGACGTGCATTCAATTCAT
Organism: Anaerolineaceae bacterium; assembly: GCA_003446605.1. Lineage (GTDB taxonomy): Bacteria > Chloroflexota > Anaerolineae > Anaerolineales > Anaerolineaceae > UBA4781. Next base: position 2,062 of record DMDF01000119.1, on the reverse strand, counting down.
GGGATTGTTCGGTTCCACCGATCATGGAGGAGATCAGCAACGGAGCATATTGTACCTTCCGAAATATGTTGACAGAGGTATCAATATCGACCAGATTGAGTTCAGGTAGAGCTTGATGCTCGAAATAGAATTTATCAAATTCGTTAGGTACTGCAGATTGCACATCTTCCTCGTTATTGATACGGATATGATCATCTTTTCGGGTATGGATTATTTTTTCATTCATCAATTCTGCAACACTTCTTGTATTTTTGTGTTTAATACTATAATTGATTTTACATTTAAAAAGCATTTGGAGGTAACTGCATGAGTGATGTATTGAAAGGTGTAAAAGAAGTGATCGTGGACGTTTTGAAGGTAGATGAAAAAGATATCACTATTAACACCAGTTTTGTAGATGATCTGAAAGCGGATTCCATGGATCAATTCTTCCTCATTGATGGTCTTTGCGAGAAATTTGACCTTTCTATTTCTGATGAGGATGCCAGGAATATCAAGACTGTCAAAGATGCAGTTGATTTCATCGAAAAGAAGTAGTAGATCACAAGGAAGATTATCTTAGAGAAGAGCAGGAATATCTTCAGGGTATTCCGCCACTTTCACACCGGCTTTCCTGAACAGCTCGATCTTCTGTGCTGCTGATCCTGCTCTTCCTTCGATGATCGCACCAGCATGTCCCATCCGTTTCCCCTTCGGAGCGGTGCGACCTGCAATGTATGCAACCACTGGCTTGGTCATCTCTGTTGCGATGAAATCCGCAGCTAGATCTTCCTCTTTACCACCAATTTCACCTATCAGTACAACCTTCTCTGTATTGGGATCCTGATCGAACATTACCAGAATATCAGTGAAACCCGACCCAATAATGGCATCACCGCCAATACCCACGCAGGTTGATACCCCCAGCTTATTCTGCTTTAGAGCGTACAGTACTTCATAGGTTAATGTCCCTGAACGGGAGACAACACCGATATTACCCGGCTCGGTGATATTTCCGGGAATAATTCCAACCTTGCATGCACCAGGTGTGATCAATCCAGGTGAGTTCGGTCCAATCATAATCGTGCTAGAGGTACGCAGGATCGATTTGATCTTCAACATATCCATAGCAGGGATGCCTTCGGTGATACACACAACCAGAGGAATTTGAGAATCGATCGCCTCATAGATGGAATCGAACGCAAATTTCGCCGGCACAAAGATGACGCTTACATCAGCCCCGGTAGCCTTGACGGCAGTTTGTACCGTATCAAAAACCGGTACTTTTTCATCAAGCACCCAATCTCCACCTTTTCTCGGAGTTACACCTGCCACAATCTTGGTGCCGTAATTTCGCATCAGCTCACTATGATATAAACCCTCTTCGCCAGTAATGCCCTGTACCAATACCCTGGTATCGCTGTTGATTAAGATACTCATTTCTTATTCACTCCTGCCAACGCAATGGTTTTTTCAGCTGCATCGGTTAACGAGAGAGAAACAGGGAATTGATGTTTTTCCAGGATTTGATAACCTTCTTCAGCGTTGGTGCCCACCAAACGGATCACAATCGGAATCTCAGAACCTTTTTGTTCAGCGATTGCAGATGTTATTCCTCTAGCAATTTCATCACAGCGTGTGATCCCTCCGAAAACATTCACCAAAATCGCTTTAACCTGGCTATCACTAAGCAAGATGCGAAATGCAGAGGAAACTTTTTCTGCCCCCGCACCTCCACCAATATCTAAGAAATTAGCTGGTTCCCCCCCTTTGAGTTTCAGGATATCCATAGTTGCCATGGCTAAACCAGCTCCATTTACCAAACAGCCGATATTTCCATTCATATGGATATAAGAAATGCCATATTTTTGGGCTTCGATCTCGTAAGAATCTTCCATGTCAAGATCACGCAGATCTGCCAATTCAGGATGCCTGAAAAGAGCATTATCATCAACTGTCATCTTTCCATCGAGAGCAATCAGTCCATTACCCTCAGAAATCACCAATGGATTAATCTCCACTAAAGAGGCATCATTGGTTTCGTAGATCTCCCATAGCGCCCTTGCTATCTTCTCAAAAGTAC
>DMDF01000152.1 GCA_003446605.1 Anaerolineaceae bacterium | reverse complement strand
GGGCGGTTAGCTCAGTTGGTTAGAGCGTTGCGTTGACATCGCAAAGGTCGTAGGTTCGAGTCCTATACCGCCCATTTTTTCTTTTAATACTCTGCTCCTACAGATACATTAGTTTGTGATTCGCCGGCAAATGCGGCTTTCAGATCATCCCTTGTTTTAGACAGAAAATTTATTTTCCCTACTTTGATTACAAAAAAGGAGGTGGAATGTGGAGGAGAGAGCGTACAATTTTTCTGCACGGAATATAATAGTTACAATATTCCAAATCGGAGTTAAAAATGAGAATTTCCAAGCGACTGGATGAAGCTAGAGAAGCCTATGCACAAAAAAATCTAAGCGCCAGTAAAAAGGCGCATGATGAGAAAGTGATCGAAGCTGCCGTTGAAGAGCATGGTTCTGAATCATCGCAATTCATCGGGAACATGGTCTACGGTGGCTTGGATGGTATCATCTCGGTTTTCGCGGTGGTGAGCGGTGTGGCAGGCGCAAACCTGACTTCGGGAGTGCTGCTCATTCTGGGGGTCGCCAACCTGCTTGGCGATGGCATTTCCATGGGCATTGGCGCATTTCTTTCCATGAAAAGCGAAAAGGAATATTACCAAAAAGAACGAGAACGCGAAAAGTGGGAAGCTGAAAATTATCTAGAAGGCGAAAAAAGTGAATTGATCGCCATCTATAAAAAACGGGGCTATTCAAAAGCAGATGCTGAAAAACTGGTGGAAATCCAAGCGCGTGATAAAAATCGTTTGGTTGACGAAATGATGGTCAATGAACTGGGTCTGATCGGAGACGATCGCAAACCCATCAGCGCGGCGCTCATGACCTTCGGAGCGTTCGTTCTGTTTGGTTTGCTACCGCTGTTGATTTACCTGGTGGATGCTATTTTTCATACCAATCTGTCAATGTCCACTATGTTCCTGATCTCCATCCTTCTTTCGGGACTGTCGCTGTTTGGTCTGGGAGCTGCTAAATATTTTACTACCCGGCGAAATCCACTGGTCAGCGGGTTGGAAATGCTGATCGTGGGAGGGCTGGCTGCGGCTGTGGCGTATTTCATTGGTGTTTTGCTCAAGCCGCTGGCTGGCTAAGAAGCCTTGAAGTCAACCGGCAAGCACAACTTTGAAGGGCAAAGAGAGGTAAGCTAAGGGTAGATGGTAAATCACCCCAACGAATAAGCTACAAAAGCATTCATTCGTGATAAATCCATTTTACTGACGGTAGAAACAAGGATTATTTTCGTGGAACATTAAGATTTCCCTTGTAATAGACTTTGTAGATTCGCTCGATTCAATAGATTCAAATCAAAACCTGGCTCCACAAAAGGTCGAACATCTTCCACGATGCTGTTCCAATTCAAATCTTGAAGATGCAGCCAAATCTGGTCTTTCCAGTTTTCCTCTGTTAATTTTCCACCAGTCCAATTGGTTTGAGCCAGGGTATTATTCAGCAATACCAGGTTGGGCTGTGACCAGGTGGGATCGCTTAGATACCAGAGCAAATCATAGATATCGCGCCCCTTTGTATAAGGGCGCTGTAAAATGGCATGGATTTTACCAGATAACAAGGATGCTTTGTCATGATGGTGAAGCTGAAGTACAACAAATCGACGCACAACGGTGGTAGTAAGCCCAGCGCCATGAGGTGGATTTGTATCGATTTCAATTTTTACAGCAAGCACTTCACTTCGTTGGGATGAAAGACCCAGTTCAAACAATAATCCTGGAAAACGAATGTATGCACTATGCACTGTTTTTTGATCATTAACTTTAAGCTCAACCCGATATCCTTCCGGAGTTAATTCCGAGCGAATGGCTTGCAGGTAGGAACGGAAATCATAACTTTGGCGATCGCCTTCGAGTGCAAAGTCGAGGTCTTCAGAATACCGCCCATGGGAATAGAGGAACCGCAGCGCCGTGCCACCATGAAAGGCTAAGGGAATCATAGCACCAGAGCGCTGCAATGTAGCCAAAATCCGCGCTTGTAAATATTCTCTTGCCGTATTTCGTCCATCCAGGGGGGAGGTTGTTTGCTTTACCAGGTCAAGAAGATAATCTTTCATAGCTCCTCATACTCACTTGTCTGTCCACGAATCAATTGCCAAATGCCTTTTACCGCCCGGTGCATTTTCGGAGTGTTAAATACTTCGGATTGTTTCTTCAATAGATCCAGATCAAGGCGTTCAATATTTTGCAAACGTAATTCCTTTAGATAATTCTGCGTTTCCCCACCTGGCTGTAAATAGATCAGGTCTAGCAGCGCTTTTTCCGGTGTTGCCACCAGAGCACTTTGCCCCCCTAAATCGATCATTTGATAACCAAAAAGGAGGTCCGTTTTGATATGGCGGAACTCATAGGTACCCAAAGGCGTTTCGAATCGGTCAGGTCGACCGGTTGTAACACTAACGGTAGTGTGCACTGTTTCCGGGATCAAGCTATAGTAAGCCAGTGCGGATTGTAAGCTCACGTAGGATGCCCGCTGTAAGTGATTGGCAATCAAAAAGGGATGGGGCTTAATTTTTTGATAAGGTGGTGCAATAGAGTACAATCCCCGACGTAATTGGTAAATACGTCCGCTGTTGACCCAACGCGTCAGCTGTAGACGAACAATTTTGGGATTGATATTCCCGGAGAGGAGTAGTGAAGATTCAAAAACTGGATCATCCCCAATTAGTTTAAGCAAAGAATCAAATTCCATTGCATTATATTATCATATATGATAACTTATTACAATGTATACTCATAGATTCAATTTAGAAGATCAGATTTAGCTCTTGAAGAAATACAAAATATACAGGATAATATACAATATTTGTATATTATCCTGTATAAAATGAAAGAAAGCATCTTTGACCGATTTTCACATGTCCCTTACTTTACGATTAATGGGTATCGCCAGATCGCAAATCCGATCAATGCGCATGCCTACCGTGCAAGAGTAGAACTGAACAGGGCAGTAGAAAAAGGGAGTATTGTTCGATTAAAAAAAGGAGTTTACACAACTCGCGCCTTCTATCTCGATCACCGTAATGATCCTGAGTTCACCAATGCGATCAGCTCTGTGATTTTTTCCAACTCATATGTCAGCCTCGAATCAATTCTACAAAGAGCAGGGATTCTCACCGAAACAACCCCCATCACAACAGCAATAACCACTGAAGGAAACAGGGTCATTGAAAATAGCATAGGCACATTTTCTTATCGGCACTTAAAAGCGGATCTTTATCACAGCTATGAAGTCCGCTCGTATTTCGGAATTCAATACGCAGAAGCAACTCTCTCAAAAGCATTGTTCGATTTCTTCTATTTAAAACCGATAGCAAATGTAATACGTTCGAAAGATTACGATCTCGTTGAAGATCTGCGGTTGAATTTAGAGGATTTTCCAAGGGAATATCAAGAACTCTTCCATGAATTATGCATACGGAGCGGGGTTGGCAAAATGAAAAAAATAAGTGATTTCCTGTCGAGAGAATTATGGTAAATCTGATTCAAATCCTTCAGAAACAGTTGGTTGAAACTGAGACCAGAAGTCATCCAGAAGCCCAGCGTGTATTATTAAAGGAAATACTGCAGGCATATGTCCTGGATTTTATCTATAATCATTCGACTTTTCGCTCTTTGAACTTCTATGGAGGTACTTGCCTGCACGTAGTTTATGGTTTAAATCGCCTTTCAGAAGATATTGATCTTGACAATCAAGCACAGCTTGACCTTTCCACATTTCCTGCAGAGTTAAATAATTTCTGTCAAAATACATTGGATTATCCCATGACTTATACAAGTATACAGAAGAGCAAAGCTGGAATCCTCCGCATAGTATTAAAATTTCCTGTTTTAAAACAACTGGGATTATCAATGCATGAAGACGAGACCTTACATTTGAAAATTGAAATCAGCCACCATAAGCAAATTGCAGAAATCGAACATACACCTATCTTTTTTTATGGAAAGAGCTTTGTACCGGCACATTTTTCTCTTCCCACCATGATGTCAGGAAAGATGTTGACTTGTATTGAAAGGAATTTTGAGAAAGGGACATCGAATTTTAAAGGGCGAGATTTCTATGATCTGCTCTGGCTGATGGAACGTAAAGTGCAGCCTCTAGAAGAAAAATTGGAAAAAGACGGCGAAATTGCCTACAGTAAGATTTCTGCATTTATGGCAATTGAAAAAAAAGTTGATCAGATCTCGATCAGTGCATTGCGAAGAGACCTGCTCCCATTATTTGAATCCGCTCAATTCCTCGAAAGCTGGCTTAATGTGTTTAAGGAAAGATTTTTATTTTTACTAAAAGAATATATTAAATAATTTTTGATCAGCCTTACTTCCTTGCATCCATCCTATTTTCTTCGATATTTATTTTTCTCCTTTCCCCTTGCATGAAAATCAAAAAAAAGGTATAGTAGGGACAATCAAAAAGCAATGACCAGAACGAGTAACTGGACGGAAATTGACAGAAAGAGAGACCCAACGGCTGAGAGGTTTCTTCGAGGAAATTCAGCGAAAACCACCTGAGAGCTTGACCCGGAACGGATGATTCCAAGTAAGGGAAACGGCAGGCACCGTTATCAGCCGCCAGAGATGACCCATGATATGGGTCAAACTGGGTGGAACCGCGTGATAAAACTCCCGCCCCAGCAATGGGTCGGGTTTTTTGCTTAATATACATAATGGAGGTTAATATGAGCAACGGTAAAAAAGAACGATACGAAGATTCTCACCTGTATAAGGTGCGTCATTCGACTGCGCACATCATGGCATCCGCGGTATTGGAACGCTTCCCCAACGCCAAGATCGCCATTGGTCCCGCCATTGATACCGGTTTTTATTATGACTTTGATCTACCGCGTGCGTTGACGCCGGAAGATCTGAAAGAGATCGAAGCGCGCATGCGCAAGCTCATCAAAGAGCATATCCCCTTCGAGAAAAAGGTCATCACGGCAGAAGAGGGCAAACAGATCTTCAAAGACCAGCCCTATAAACTGGAACTGATCGAAGACCTTGAAAAAGGGCAGTTCGACGAACACGGCAACCCTGTGGATGAGAAGCCAGAACTCTCCATTTACAGCAGCGGGAATTTCATTGATCTGTGCCGCGGTCCACATGTGGCAGATACAATGGAAATCAACCCCAGCGCCATTAAATTATTGAACGTAGCCGGTGCATACTGGCGCGGGGACGAGAAGCGCCCCATGCTGCAACGCATCTACGGCACCGCCTGGGAGAATCCAGATGATCTGAAAGCCTACCTTGATCTGCTGGAAGAAGCCAAAAAACGCGACCACCGTAAACTTGGCAAAGAACTGGAGCTTTTTAGCTCGGTAGAAGAGGTTGGTTCCGGGTTGATCCTGTGGCACCCCAACGGCGCCAAGACCCGCAAGATCATCGAAGATTACTGGCGCGATGAGCACGAGAAGGCAGATTACGATTTTGTGTACACACCCCACATCGGCAAAGCACAGCTATGGGAAACATCCGGACATCTCGGATTCTACAAAGAAAATATGTATTCCCCCATCGATATCGAAGGGCAGGAATACTACATTAAACCGATGAACTGCCCCTTCCATGTGCACATCTATAAGAGCAGGATCCGCTCTTACCGCGAACTGCCAGTGCGTTTCGCTGAAATGGGCACGGTCTATCGCTACGAGCGCAGCGGGGTACTGCACGGCTTACTGCGTGTGCGCGGCTTCACCCAGGATGACGCGCATCACTTCTGTTCGCCTGAACAGATGCCAGATGAAATTGATTTCGTGCTCAATTTCTGTCTGGATATGCTGCGCGCGTTTGGTTTTGTGAATTTCAGCGCTTATCTCAGTACTATGCCCGAGAAAGCGGTAGGCGATCCGGAAAGATGGAAAGATGCGGAAGCAGCTCTGGAAGCCTCACTCAAACGCGCCGGTATTGCCTATGAAATTGATGAGGGCGGCGGTGCATTTTACGGTCCAAAGATCGATCTAAAGATCAAAGATGCACTGCAGCGCGAATGGCAATTATCCACCATCCAATTCGATTTCAACCTGCCAGATAAATTTGACCTGACCTACATCGGGGAAGATGGGGAAGCACATCGCCCTTACATGATTCACCGCGCGCTGCTGGGCAGCCTGGAACGTTTCTTCGGCGTGCTGATCGAACATTACGCAGGCGCCTTCCCGGTGTGGTTGATGCCGGTGCAAGCCATGATCATCCCCATTGCAGACCGCCACATCCCTTATGCAGACGAGGTATATAAGAAGCTGCGCGCGGCTGGTCTGCGCGTAAAACTGGATGACCGCAGTGAGCGCATGAATGCAAAAATTCGTGATGCTGAAAAACAAAAGATACCCTACATGCTGATCATCGGCGATCAGGAGATGGAAAACCAGCAAGTTTCGCTGCGCCTGCGCAGTGGAGAGAACCCTGGTGTGCAAAGCCTGGAGGACTTCCTGAGTCGGGCGAAACAGGATATCGCAGCCAAAATATAACTAAAAAAAGCAGAGGTTGTGGACTGCACCCCTCTGCTTTTTTCTATTATCCTTTTTTCCTTCATTCGAAAAGGAAAAAACAGGTTTCTTGTTGACTTGTATTTTCAATATATGGTAATATCAAAATATTGAACACTTGAAAGGAGTGAATCATATAGCTACATCAACTGTAAGAGCAAATGAGGATATAAGGTCAGCGACCGTTCGTTTGATCGATCAAAATGGGGAGAATATTGGTGTTGTACCCAGAGAGAAAGCGCTTCAACTCGCCCGTGAAGCGAACCTCGATCTGGTAGAAGTTGCACCCAACGCAGAGCCGCCTGTTTGTAAAATACTTGACCTGGGGAAATATCTATACGAGCAGAACAAAAAAGAACGCCTGGCTCGCAAAGCGCAGACCAAAGTGGAGATCAAAGAGATCCGCCTGCGCCCAAAAACCAATGAGCATCATCGTGGATTTAAAGTGGAAGATGCACGAGGTTGGTTGGAGCATGGCATGAAGGTGCTGGTCACCATCCGCTTCCGCGGGAGAGAAGTAACCTACCCTGAAATCGCACTGGAAGACTTGAAAGAGATCGCGAAGGATCTGCAGGACGTGGCTGTCATAGAAAAAGCACCTTCAATGGAAGGTCGTTCAATGAATATGCTGCTCGCACCACAAAAACAAATAAAATAGACTGACTTTTCCGATCAGGGCAGCAAATCTCTATCATTACCTCATTTACAAGGGAATTGTCCCCAAATCGAGGAAGACAATAGAGCTGTTTACATCAAATGAAATTCTTCTGATGTAAAGTAATTTTATTTAATAAGGCACTCAAAGACTGCCTTCAGGGATGATCCAATACGTGAATAAAAGGATCGTATCTGATTTTTATCGAATCTTCCTGCATATCGCAGATAAAGACACACATTTACCAGTGAATAATTTCTATTAATGTAGGAAATAAACGCGCAGGGGGAATGAATGTTTCTTATAAGTAATTAACAAAGGAGATGACTTGTTTATTCTTACCCGGGGGTATTGAAGATATTTAGATCATTCCTAAAAACCTACTTTCCTTAGAATAAAGGGCATCTTAATGGATGCGATTTTTTCGATTAATTTCCGGTTTAGTTTGTGAAGAAAATCGTCAAAAACATTGTAGCTTTTTTATAAAAAAAATTGTATAATAGTTTAAATCTACACGTTTAGACAACACGTTTAGACTACACGATTAGAATATATAGAAAGAGGGTTAACGTATGGGTGTTACGGCTGATGATGTTGCACGAATAGCAGGGGTATCCAGAGCGACTGTTTCATATGTAGTCAATGACGGACCGCGTCCCGTCTCCAAAGAGACGGCTGAACGGGTGCGGGAAGTCATCCGCCAGACTGGATATCAACCCAATGCTCTAGCACGCAATCTTCGACTGCAACGTTCCAAAACTATCGGACTGATCGTTCCGGATACTCACAATCCATATTTTCCTGAAGTGGCTCGAGGCATCGAATCAATCGCCTTTGAACGGGGATATTCGGTCATGTTATGTCATTCCGCCTCAGATTTAGATCGGGAGATTCAATATGTAAATATGTTCCATGCCCAACGGGTCCCTGGTGTGATCTGGATCCCAGGCACCAATATATTCGAACCTTACCATAAATTGAAAGGGTATGGCATTCAGACAGTCGTTATTGATCGATTGGTTCCACACGAAGCCGTGCCAGCAGTGGTAGCCGATAACGTTGAGGGAGGCAACCTTGCAACCCAACACTTAATTGACCTGGGGCATCGCCGTATCGGATACATCAGCAGACCGGTAGATCTCAGCCACAGCAGCGGTCGATTTGAAGGGTACCAGACCACATTGAAAAAGAATGGTATCCCATTTGATGATAGTCTGGTTGTCAAAGGTGGTTTTATTTTGGAAGATGGTCGCAGAGCAGTGCAAGAACTTCTGGCAATAGAGAATCCTCCCACAGCCATTTTTGCCTACAACGACATCATGGCTATTGGTGGTTTACGCGCATTGCATGAAGCAGGCTTGCATGTGCCTGATGATTTTTCACTGGTAGGTTTTGATGATATCGCCCAATCAGCATTTACCTGCCCGGCATTGACCACAGTGCACCTACCGAAATTCGAGATGGGACAGAATGGCGCAAAACTTCTTATTGCTTTGATAGAAAAACAAAAACCACCTGAAGAAGTACTTACACCTTTGAGTGTTCGTCTGATCGTTCGGGAATCAAGCGGGGCAGTTTCACCACAGCATTCTTAATAAATAATGGAAAAAACCGTGAAACGAATTTTTATTGGTGGGGACCATGTATCCATACAACTCAAGGAAGCAATTGTCGCTTTCTTGAAAAAGCAAGGCATAGAAGTGATGGATATGGGAACATTTTCGGGTGATGTCGTCGTGGATTATAACGTGTATGCCCAAAAAGTCGCCAAAGCAGTTGCAGAGAGCAAGAACGATAAGGGAATTGTATTGTGTGGTTCTGGAATTGGTGCATCCATCGCAGCCAACAAAGTGAAAGGGGCACGAGCCGCTTTATGCCACAACGTCTTCACCGCTCACCTGGCTCGTGCCCACAATGATGCCAATGTTCTGGCAATGGGCGCCTGGGTTGTCAGCCTGGAACAGATGCCTGAGATCGTGACCGAATGGTTGAACACACCATTTGAAGGTGGTCGCCATATTGCTCGCGTGCGAATGCTAGATCGGTTCATGTCGGATGATTCCAACATGGTTAATCCAGATTTTGATCCGAATGTTTTTCAATATGCAGTGGCTTTATCGACTCAAGAAACTTTTTTTAGCCCCGTATTATATGCCGGAAATATCGAAGAGGGTTTTGCCTCTTTGCATAAATCCGGATTTCACAATGTGGAATTGAGCATGCGCTATGCAGATGATCTTTCATATGAGCAATTGAGAACATTAACCGATAAGTATTCACTGCATGTTACTGCCATCGCTACCGGTCAAGGTTGCCTTCACGATCATTTGTGCCTGAGCGCCATCGATCCAGATCTACGCTCAGCCGCAGTAAAGCGGCTAGAAGAGATCATCAATCTGGCTCACCAATTGGATTCTGCTGTAATTCTGGGCGGAGTACGCGGAAAATTCAGCGGGTCAAAAGCAGAACAATCACTACAACATAGTAACCTGCTTGAGAGCATACGCATCTGTTGTGAACATGCAGAGACACAAGGTGTCTCCCTTCTATTAGAAGCCATCAATCGGTATGAAATTAATTGCATAAATACAGCAGCACAAGCGATAGATTTCATTGAAGAAGTGGGCAGTAGTAATAATTTGAAAATATTATTGGATACATTCCACATGAATATTGAAGAGGTGGATCTCCATGCAACCTTACGGATGGTCGGTGAACATCTGGGGTACCTCCATATTGCGGATAGCAACCGTCAGGCTCCAGGGCAAGGTCATATCAATTTGAAATCTGTACTTCGTACATTGTTTGACATTGGTTACCGGGGTGTTATTTCGGCAGAAATCCTACCCTTGCCGGATGATACCAGCGCGGTTCAACAAACAGCAGATTTTCTAAAAGCATGCGGTGTGTTTATGTAATTAATGATTACAAATTAAGAAAAGCGAAGAGAAACTGATGCCTCAAACCATAGACTTGCTCATCCGAAACGGGTTACTGATTACTCAGGATGATGAACGTCGCATATTGGCTGAGACGGATATTGCCATTCAGGATGGGCGCATCACCGCGCTGGGGAAAGACCTGGATTTCACTGCTGACCAGGAAATTGATGCCCGTTCAAAAGCAATACTACCAGGGTTGGTAGATGTGCATATGCACGAAACTTTGACCCGTGGTATTTGTGAAGACTTGCCTTTGAACCGCTGGCTAGACGAAATTTGTTTCCCGCTCGACCGTTCCTATACCTATGAAATCATGTACGCCTCAGCATTAATGAATCAGTTGGAAATGATCCGTGGTGGGATCACGACATTTATAGATATATACCGCTTTCCTGACGCCTGCGCGCAAGTGGCACTGCGATCGGGATTGAGAGCGATATTGGTGCCTCAGATCATCACTACAACCCCCAATGTAGGTGAAAGCATTGCGAGTGCAGAGAAATTCGTCGTGGAATGGAAAGAGCGCAGTCCGCTCATCACCCCGGGTTTTGGACCTCATGCACCCTATTCCCTTTCTTTAGAAGACTACATTGAGATCACCACACTGGCAGAAAAATATGATGTCGTGATGCACACGCACCTTTCAGAAACCCGATGGGAAAATGATGCCATCCGAGAACGTTACGGTTGTACCCCTACCGCAATGCTGCAGCGCGCAGGTGTTTTAAGCCCACGGTTAAGCGTGGCACATGGGGTCCATCTGACAGAAAACGACGTCTCGGTGCTTGTTCAGAATGGAGTTGGGCTTGCATATAACCCCAGCAGCAACATGAAATTAGCTTCCGGTATCGCCCCGATACCGGAGTATCTGACTGCCGGTCTCATGGTTGGTCTGGGAACAGATTCCAATCTATCAAACAATAATCTGGATATGTTCGAGGAAATGCGCCTGGGTGCCATGCTGCAAAAATTGGGACGTAATGACGCAACTGACATGCCCGTCCATACGATGCTTGATATGGCAACCCGTAATGGCGCTCAAATCTTGGGTATGGGGTCAGAAATCGGTTCTCTGGAAGTAGGGAAACAGGCGGATTTGATCCTGCTGGATCTGAACCAGCCACATCTGTGGCCATTGATCGAAGGAAGACACCAAAACATCAAAGAGCAAATCGTTTATGCAGCCAATGCCGGAGATGTAAGCCATACAGTAGTCGCCGGAAAAGTATTGATGGCTGATAGACAGGTATTGACATTAGATATAGAAGAAGCATTCGATGCCGTGCAACAAGCCACCTATTCACTCATGATACGAGCTGGGTTGAAATAAAAAAGAGAGGATCAACAATGAGCAAAAACGAACGTATTCCCCCCTCCATTCTTGGTGGAGATCCATTCAACCAATTCCGCTTTTTGTATCGTCGGGAGCTTCTGTGGAAGTTATTTGACGAAGATTACTGTTATTCGGTCATGAAAGCTTGTTATGAGGGGGGCGGGAAAGCGTATGACCTTTCCTTTGAGATAAACACCAGACTTTTCCGACGTCTATTGGACGAAACAGGAGATGATCTGATCGGATTTGGTAATCCCTCCTGGGAACAAGGCATATTTCTCAACGGGAAATATCTGCAATACAGCCGCGACCGCATTGTTAAAACCCTGGTAGAGAGATCATTCCCAAAACCTCTGGCTACATTAGTTGAAGAAAAGCTATCCATCGATGATGTTCTGG
>DMDF01000127.1 GCA_003446605.1 Anaerolineaceae bacterium | reverse complement strand
CCATACAAATCGTTGGTTGATGTGCACTTAAAAAAGTGGAACTGTGAAACCATTTTTGGGTCCATCAACGACCTTGGAAACTACAGAGCCTGGACGATTCACTGCTCTCCCGGTCCTAATAACTTGGGTGGAGTCGGTCCCACCCAGCGGCTGGTGGATGCATTCTTGATGGAGAACGGAAGAACCATCGATGACCCCCAATCTGGCTACGTGGAAGAAGGATTTGCTGAAGAGCCAAATCAACATTGGAATCCAAACAACAGAAACATCAATATCGAGGAAGGACGCAAACAGATGATTTCAGATATCCGAAAGTCGGATGCCTGGGGTCACTGGAAGGGAGACTGGAACATGTATGCAAACCGTGAACCTCGTTTTTATGCATCTATCCTCTATAACCGTCGAGTAATACCCCAGATACCGGATGATGTTAATAAAAGGAACTATTACAATTCACCAGGACAACAGGATGGGTTCGGAAGAGTTGAACTTTACTACGGTGGTGTATCTCGCCAATCCGGTTCCTACACTTTCTTTTCCCGCACAGGGTACCTGGCATTCAAACGGGTTGACCCGATGGACAATATGCGTGACCGTGTTTTCAACCAGGATGTCATCAAGATATTCATCCGATATGCAGAAGTTTTGTTGAATTATATAGAAGCTTTGAATGAATATGACCCTGGAAACCCCAATATCAGGAAATATTGGGATATGATTCGAGACAGAGCCGGTGTCCCCAGTGTTTTTGTCACGAACCCGGAGATTACCGGGGATAAAGAACTACAAAGGGAGTTTATCTTGAGAGAGAGACAGATTGAACTTTGTATTGAGGGCGATAGATATTTCACGACCCGTCGAAGATGGTTGTCACACACTCCGGATGAGGGTGGACCGGTTGATAACAGAAAGTATGGTGATGGAGGACGCATGTGGGGCATGGATATCAATGCAGGTGATCCCGCTTCGAACAATTTTTCATTTACGGGATTCTATAAGAGGGTACCCTTTGAAGAGCGGGTGTTCAGGAAAGCTTATTATCTCTTTCCTATTCCCCAGACAGAAATTGATAAAAGCGAAAATATGGTGCAAAATCCTTGGTGGTAACATTAAATTAGGAATCAATTATGAAATTAAGATTATTTTCATTCATTTGTCTGGTGTTCGCAACAGGATTTTTTCTTCCTTCATGCGAAGAAACGGCAAAATTTGATGAGTCTCTTCCCTTGAATCCGGTGCTGACTCCTATTAAGTCAGTGACTGTGATGGATGGAAAAGAATTGAGGTATGCCGAGATTTCTGATCAAGACCGGACGATACATTTGGAACTGAAGTCGATCATGGACCTGTCACAGGTGGAAGTACATTTTGAGTTCTCTAAAAGAGCCAAATTGATCACTCCCATGGATACCGTGATGATCCTCAATCTAAGGGAACCCTTTGAGATCGTGATCAACAATCTGTACAAAGATCTTACTTATACGATGACAGCCTCTGTCCTCGAAACATTTGAGATTGACAAGTCGCTTTTTAGGGAGTTCCGACTTGCAAACGACTCCCCTCGAATGGAAGGGGATATCCTTTACCTGTGGAATAATGAGGCTATGGCGAAGCCGGATGATTATGGTTCAATAGGGTACAGGAATTACCTGACTGATCATACCTTCACCGTTGATCTGGGTGATTATTACAACCTCTATAAGTTTACAGCTAATCTTTACTGGGCCTACACCAACGTTTGCCCGAAAGTGTACGAATTATGGGGGTATACCAAAGAGGGCGTTCCACCTTCCGATGGAAACTGGGATAACTGGACCAAACTGGCAACCATTGACAATTCAAAATCCACTCTTGCTGATTTCGCAGCAGGTGATACCGCTGAGTTTGCCAAAGAGGAAAGTCCCAGAGTGAGGTATGTACGAGTCCACTGTTTGGAAAACTATAGAAATCCTCCAACAACCGCATTCTCACTATGTGAGATCACCTTTTGGGCTTGGAACATGTATATCTGATGCATCTAAACCGGCTTGTCTTTTTTTAAGACAAGCCGGATATCTAAACGGTAATTTTGAAAAAGTATAAGATGATTAAAAAAATGAATAATATGAAGATCGTAAATAAATTGTGCTTGATCTTGTTATTCCTATCAATCTTTTCCCTTATTAATTGTGGGGAAAAGAATGATGGGCAGGAAAAACCGGTGATAGAAGAAGGTAAGGATGAGAAGGAAACCCACTATAGCTGGGAAAAGAGTCGAACATCCCTGATAGAATGTAATGATATGGTATTGCTCTACAGTGGTGGGGCTCATCGTACCTATCAGTGGAGTGAAGATTACGTGGAACCTTATGTTACCTACAAGGATGAATCGGGACAGGAAAAATGGTTGTTTGACTCATTCTTGTTCCTGGAGATCTACAACGGGAATAAGACCTTTGCTACTGGTTACAGGGATGTTCCTGCTAATCAACAGGATTGGCGACTGCTGGTTGACCACTATTTTCAGTCGCGCTATTGCGTTGGAGCACTCAAACGTTCCATCGACAACGCAAGTGAAAGAATCGGGAAGCCATCGACTAAAAGAAAAATTGTGATCGGTATACCGGAACCAGTTACGAACCAGAAAGATTGGGGTAGCGTGAGGAACGGTGAGGCTCTTGATTTTTCAAAATCTGAAGACAGGATCGCAGCTTGCAAATGGTACATTGATTATGTGAGGGCTAAGTTCAACGAGATGAACTGCGATAATATTGAACTGGCCGGTTTCTATTGGATTGCTGAGAACGCTACCACCACACGTACCATCGTGGGGGAAGTTTCTAAGTATCTGAATAGCATGCATTACAGTTTCAATTGGATCCCTTATTTCAAGGCTCCTGGATATTTAGAATGGAAGGATCTTCATTTTAATTATGCCTACCTTCAGCCGAATTATTTCTTCAATGAGTCGGTTCCGAAATCACGTCTCGATGAGGCTTGTCAGTTGGCAATTAAATACGAGATGGATATGGAGGTGGAATTTGATGAACGAGCTCTCGTATCTCGCAATAACTGGGGGTATCGCCTGGTTGATTACCTGGAGGCATTCAAAAAACACGGCATATGGAGTGACAAAAGGATTGCATACTACCAAGGAGGAACAACCCTTTACGAACTGGCCAAATCTCCTGAAGCAAAAGACAGGGAACTCTATCACTATTTCTGCAAATTTGTTTCTGAAAGATCTCCACAATAGAGAATGATCACGACTGTTACGTTCTTGGCAACTTAGTTGAACATGGGTTATTCCTGTTTAGCGATTGAAGAGTTGAGCCAATGGAGGGTGAATCGTAAAGCGAGTTCACCCTTTTGGGAGTACGCCGTGTATGGCAAATAACTTGGTGGTGGAAGATTTTTTCTTTACGAACGGCGCTTGTTTCATGCGAAATGCTGTATCAGACTTCGCCAGTTTGACAAAATGGCAAAGTGCTGATTATCAAACGATATGTAATTGGACATTCCATTTTAACCCTTTTAGAATTGAGTAAAATTTTTAATAAAATATTTTTTATTATATAAAACATGTATGAAG
>DMDF01000003.1:6991-15353 GCA_003446605.1 Anaerolineaceae bacterium | reverse complement strand
AGGAAGGGTCGCAGGGTGTGATCTCCTCGCATTTTTCAGAGGAAGGCGAGACGGGTTGGGGGACCATTTCAATCGCAGCATCTATTGGCTGGAAGGCTGCATTGATGGTCTCGATGAAATGGGCTGTACTGTGCTCTCCCCACATCTCCATGAAAATATTTTTCCCATGGGAGGTTGGGACGAAATTCCAGTGGACAATTTGATCGCTAAGTACGAAGATGTTCTTTTTCATAATCCATCC
Organism: Anaerolineaceae bacterium; assembly: GCA_003446605.1. GTDB lineage: Bacteria > Chloroflexota > Anaerolineae > Anaerolineales > Anaerolineaceae > UBA4781. The sequence goes on along the minus strand of DMDF01000003.1, from coordinate 15,112 downwards.
TAAAAAAACCATTTGAATTTCTTCCGAAAGTGAATCAAAATTTATTGTACAGGAAAAGTATTGTTTAATACATAGTAGAATGGTCGAGGAGAACCCAACTGTGAAATCAACCAGCGAATTTCGTATAGCAGTAAGCGGTCATCGCTACATTTCTACTGATGAGCAGATTGTGAAAAGAGTACGATCTTTGGTGACGAAAATGGTTAACGACCATACGGAAAAGACGATCTATTTGCTTTCAGCTCTGGCAGAAGGGGGTGATCAATTGGTTGCTGCCATTGCAGCGGAGCTACCGAAAATTAAAATAATCGTACCGTTGCCAATGCCAAGAGAGGATTACTTGACGGATTTTATTTCGGATAGGGGGAGGGAACGATTTCGGGTAATGATAACGCAAGTTTCAGAAGTGATCGATCTCCCTCCCGTTGAGAATCGCAATGCTGCTTATCGACAATTGGGAAATTATCTTGTGGATCATTGTGATTGTTTGATCGCCATCTGGAATGGAGAATTCAACCATGAGGATGGCGGAACTGGAGAGGTAGTAGCCGCCGCGAAATCATCGAAGAAGCCTATTTACTGGGTATATTGCGAGAACGAAAAAGCAGGCGTGAAGAATCCTCTGCATGGAACAAAGGAAATAGGGGAAATAAAAATCTTTTAAGTTGTTCTTGAATAATCAATGCAAAATAGAATTTATATAAAAATCACTCACAAAGGCTAGAGAAATATGTGAACTCTTTGTAGAAAAAATTATGTGGTAATATATATTCGTTTATCCGCATATAAGGAAAAAAGAAGATGGATGTGAAATCACTGGAACTTGAGGTAAATCTGCTGCATGAACGTGTTTGTTCAGCGTTAAGCGATACGACGCGCATCATGATTCTGTACCTGTTGGCAGAGCGGGATATGTTTGTCAACGAGATTGCAGATGAACTGGATGCACCTCAATCGACCATTTCACGCCATCTCAAAGTGTTGAGGGAACGCAATCTGGTTTCAACGGAACGCCAGGGTACCGCAGTGCTGTATTCCATCGTGGATAGACGAATCATCCAATCTCTCGATCTGATGCGCGCCATCCTGAATGATCAAATCCGGGCAGATGCGGAAATCACCAGAACGCGCTCATAAGTGAACTATCAAAAGGAGACTTAAAATGAAAGTAATAATTGTTGGTGGTGTTGCAGGGGGAGCCAGCACGGCTACACGCCTGCGCCGCATGGATGAGAAAGCCGAGATCATTATTCTGGAACGTGGGGAATATATATCATTTGCGAATTGCGGTTTACCCTATCATATAGGTGGTGTGATTGCTGATCGTGAAAAATTACTTGTGGTTACTCCCAGCAAGTTGAAAGAAACCTTTAATATTGATGCTCGTGTTCACCACGAGGCACTCAGTATTGACCGCAAAGAGAAAACCATCAAGGTGCGTGATCTTTCCAGTGGTAGAGAATACAGCGAAGGCTACGATAAGCTGGTACTCTCACCGGGCGCTTCTCCCCTTATTCCTCCCATTGAAGGGAATAATCTGCCGGGTGTGTTCAGTCTGCGTTCTATTCCTGATATGGATCATATCGATGATTATATTGCCGAAAAAGCGCCAAAAAACGCTGTGGTGGTAGGCGGTGGTTTCATAGGGTTGGAAATTGCAGAGAATTTGCAACATCGCGGTCTGGAAGTAACTATCATTGAAATGCTCAACCAGGTGATGGCACCCATTGACTATGAAATGGCTGCCATGGTACATCAACACTTGGATTTCAAGCATGTCCGGCTGGCATTAGGTGATGGAATCCAGAGTATCCAAAAAACAGAGGGATTGAACGTTTCTTTGCAGAGCGGGAAAACGATCAATACTGACATGGTCATCCTGTCGGTTGGCGTTCGACCTGAAACCGTACTTGCAAAGGAAGCGGGGCTTGATTTAGGTGCACGTGGTGCAATTAGCGTAAATGAACACATGCAGACCAAGGATACGGATATTTACGCGATCGGTGATGCCGTTGCGGTGAAGAACATCATCAGCGGGAAAGAGGTCAATTTGCCGTTGGCGGGTCCTGCCAGTAAACAAGCACGCATCGCAGCAGATCATATTACCGGACGGGATGTCGCTTTCAGCGGTGTACAGGGTACATCCATTGTGAAGGTCTTTGATCTGACTGTAGCCAGCACCGGATTGAACACCCATCAATTGACCGAATTGGGTCTGCCTTTTGAAAATGCCATCATCCATGCATCCAACCATGCCGGCTATTACCCCGCGGCATCTCCATTGGCGTTCAAAATCCTTTTTTCCCCTGAAGGGAAGATCTATGGAGCGCAGATCGTGGGTTTGGAAGGCGTGGATAAACGTGTGGATGTGATCGCCACAGCGATCAGAGCGAACATGACCGTGTTCGATCTGGAAGATCTGGAACTGGCTTATGCCCCTCCCTACGGCTCTGCACGTGACCCGATCAATATCATCGGATTTCTTGCAAGCAATATGCTACGGGGTGATCTGAAGACCATGGATTGGGATGATATAGATTCCTTGGACCGGGAAAAATATGCCATTCTGGATGTGCGTGATCCTGAAGAATTGACCATCGGAACCATCAAGGGCTCTGTCAACATTCCATTGGCGCAATTGCGAGAGCGTTTGAATGAATTACCGCATAGTAAAAAGATCCTGGTGTACTGCCAGGTAGGGCAGCGCGGATATTTTGCGACACGCATCCTGACCCAATCTGGTTTTGATGCGCTCAACTTGAACGGTGGTTTTAAGACCTACTCGCATGCAACCGGTAAACAATCCAATTTTGATACCTTCGAACATGTTTCGATTAGCAGTCGAGAAGAGATCCAAGAGATCCCCCCTTTCAACATTGGTGAAGGAAACGAGTTCACGGTGGATGCCTGCGGTTTGCAGTGCCCGGGACCCATTTTAAAGTTATACAACAAAGTAAAAGAGGTTGAACCAGGCGATGTCATCACTGTGCGTGCAACCGATTATGGTTTTACCAGTGATGTGCAGGCATGGGCGGATCGCACAGGCAACAAACTGGTCTCACTGGATTCAGCGGAAGGTGTTATCACAGCCAAGATCCAGAAAGGCGTGGAGAAGAAAGAAACAGCATCTGTTGGGACGATGACGCAAGATAAAACCATGGTGGTCTTCTCAGGTGATCTGGATAAAGCCATCGCAGCGTTCATCATCGCGAATGGAGCTGTATCAATGGGGCATAAAGTGACCATGTTCTTCACTTTCTGGGGTCTCAATATCTTACGGAAAAGTAAACCGCCAAAAGTACATAAGAATCTTGTTGAAAGTATGTTTGGCTTTATGATGCCACGTGGTGCGAACAAATTGACGATTTCCCAGATGAACATGGCTGGTATGGGAACAGCGATGATCAAAGGGATCATGAAGAAGAAAAATGTTAGTTCGCTGGAAGAATTAATCCAGAGCGCTATGGATAATGGTGTAACCATTCAAGCTTGCCAGATGTCTATGGACCTGATGGGCATTCGCAAAGAAGAATTGCTGGATGGTATCGAAACCGTAGGTGTGGCGACATTCATCCATGCTTCGGATGATTCAAATGCAACCATGTTTATCTAAACCCAAAAAAGCCGCTTCGAAAGGAACGGCTTTTTTGTTATTCGAGTTTTTTATTTACTGCGATCACGCAGGAATAAATGCTAAGCTCTCTTAAAAGTGACCGAATCTTTTTTCATCTTGATCTGACCGGTCTTAGCCAGTACCTGATCTACATAACGAGCATCAATATCCACCAGGGAATGATTATCCCGGATCAGAATCTTACCGATCGACCTGCCAGGGATATTTGAAAAACGTGCGATAGAGCCCACGATTTCACTCGGGTTGATGCCATCTCTGCGACCGCTGCTCACCATAATACGCACCATGCCTTCCTCATTGGAGGGATGGATGTTGGATCTTGGTTTTTTCGAAGATTTACGATGTGTGATCTCGGTGGTCGCGGAAAATGATTCAACCGGACGCTGTTTTTCATCAGCGCGAGCCATTTTCACAGCTACCGCTGCGATTTCCAAAGGATCATGTCCTTCTTCGATCAAGACATTGATCAATTCTTTTTCTTTAGCGCATCTATCACGTTTTAGCCAAATACGCATACGTTCAAGCAGGTCCGCTTCTCTTTTCTTGAGGATATCCTCAGCCGAAGGAATCTCACACTTTGTCATCTCCTGTTTAGTGAATTTTTCGATCCTTTTCAGGAACCATAATTCTTTGGGTGTAACCAATGTGATGGCAATGCCAGTTTTACCGGCTCTCCCCGTTCTGCCGATACGATGAACATATCCTTCGGCTTCTCTGGGCAAGTCATAATTAAAAACATGCGAGACATCTTCAATATCCAAGCCACGGGCTGCTACATCGGTGGCAACCAGTACCTGAATTTGGTTTTGCTTGAAGCGGTTCAGCACACGGATGCGTGCATCCTGATCCAAGTTCCCATTGATGACTTCTGCCTGATAACCACGTGCTGATAAGGTGCTTGAAAGCTGCTCTGTGCTTATTTTCGTGGAAGCAAAAACCAGAGCGCGTTCAATATTTTCCATCTCAAACAAGTGTGTCAGAGCAGAGAATTTCTGTTTTCGATCAACAACATAGTAGCGTTGTTCGATCGTATCAACGGTCATGTGTTTGTCTTCAATTTGAATGGAATGCGGTTTTCGCATGTAGCGACTGCCAAGCTGCCGAATTGCTTCCGGAAGGGTAGCGGAGAAAAGCGCTGTTTGCCGGCTGTTGGGTGTAGCATCCAGGATCGCTTTAATATCATCAATAAAACCCATACTTAACATTTCATCTGCTTCATCAACTACAACGACCTGAACATGGCTGAGATCAAGTACTTCTTTCTTCATCAGGTCGATCAAACGACCTGGGGTACCAACTACAACGTCAACCCCTTTTTGCAATCGGGTGATCTGTCGTGCATACGCCTGACCACCATAAACTGGTAGAACACTGAAATTCCCACCTTTTCCAAAATCATGAAATGCGCTGGCTCCCTGCATAGCTAATTCGCGCGTGGGTGTGAGTACAAGACACTGGATGTAACCCTGATTGGGGGAAATGGTGTTCAGTATTGGGAGTGCGAACGCAGCTGTTTTTCCAGAACCTGTTTGTGATTGGGCAAATACATCTTCGCCTGCCATCATCAAAGGGATGACCTGTTCCTGGATGGGTGTGGGTTCTTCATAACCCATTGCTGAGACAGCTTGCATCAGCTGCTCATTTAGCTCTAACTGAGCAAATTCCTTCATTATCAAAACTCCTTTATTGTCTTGATAATTCCGGAAACCATTTTTCTCTTTCGAGATACCAGATCTGTTCAATGGATCGTTCAGATCTCAGCCTATACCATGAAGGCACAAAAAAAGCCCGACTAAAATCAGCCGAGCAATCACCAGGAACTTCAAAACAAATTTTAGATTGTGTTGTTCTTTTCGATTTGAACAACCGAAAAAGTATATCATAGATATTTATTCTGTGTTGCTAGAACTGAATGTCTGTGAACCACCAGTAAAAATGTCACCATAAACAGTAAATTGGTTCCAAAAAGGGTATAGAAGGAAAAGAAAAACATATTTATTCATGAGGTATTCCCTGGTTGTTATCCTTAATCAGCCAAGAAGCCAATTTCGTGTGACGATTTTATAGCAGCTAATTTCTTTATTGAAGAAAACCATGAAGAAATTCACATTAAAATGGAGAAATGCCTGTAAACTGATTGAAGAAAATTCTTTTTGAGGTAAACAATGGTCACTTTTATTCCCATTAATGAAGATGAATTTGATGGTTTTCTCGAAGAATCCATGACTCATTTCATTGAAGATTTGCAAACGTCGGAAAATATCAGTTTAGAGGAAGCTGAATTCCAGGCGAAGAGCCAATTAAGCACTGTTCTACCAAACGGCAAAGATTCACGCGGACATTATTTCTTTCACGTTGTTGATGAAGATGGCTTAGTGGTGGGTTATTTCTGGTTGGCTTTCAAAGAAGAGAAGGAGAAGAAGGATGCCTTTATATTTGACATCGTGATCCATGAAGATCAACGCGGGAAAGGCTATGGAAAAGCAGCCATGTTGAAAGGGGAAGAAATCGCAAAAGAAAATGGAGCGGATAAACTATGGCTGCATGTCATTGCCCAGAACCATGTTGCATTGCAGCTTTACCAGAAATTAGGGTACCAGATCATAAAGATCTATCCCATGAAAGATGGCTCTGGAGATGCCAGCTATAATATGGCAAAGAGTTTATCACTATAAAAAAGTGCAAAAAAGGATGAAATCATGATTGACCAAGAAAAGAAAGTAGAGTTATTGAAAATGGCTGTGAAGGGTTCCGAAAATGCTCACTGCCCCTACTCCAATTTTCGGGTTGGGGCAGCCGTACTGGGAAAATCTGGAAAAGTTTATCTGGGTGGAAACATTGAGAATGTCTCTTATGGTGCAACAGTTTGTGCGGAACGGGTGGCAATATGGAAAGCTGTCTCGGAAGGGGAGAAAGAATTTGAAGCCATCGCTGTGATTGGTCCGGGTAAGAAGGAAGCATATCCCTGTGCGCAGTGCAGGCAGGTGATGGTTGAATTTGGATTGGATTGGCTGGTCATCAGCGGTGATTCACAAGGGAATTATTTGGGAGAGAAAACTGTAAGGGAGATCGTGCCTTTCCCATTTGTTCCATCTGCTTTACTGGGTGAATGACCAAAAAGCATTTACCGTAAAAAGTAAGTGCTTTTTTAACTATTACAAATTTTGATTCCCTACTTTTTCTCTTCTCGCACAAATGGAATACCCAGAGATGTAGGTGTTCCCAGACGTTTCTTGTGTTTTTCAACCCAGGTGATCAGAATCAGCACAAGAATGGTTGCAAGATAGGGAAGCATATTTAGAAATGAAGAGGGCAGGGTTGTACCGGCTGCTTGTAAGCGGAATTGAAGGGCGTTGATACCACCAAAAAGAAGAGCGCCGAGAACTGCTCTCAATGGGCTCCACGTGGAGAAGATAACCAATGCAATGGCGATCCAACCGCGACCGCCGGTGATGTTGTCTGCCCAACCCTGTAAGTAGCCAAGTGATAGATGCGCGCCCGCAACAGCCATGAAAATTGCTCCCACGATCGTATAGATAAAACGCAGTTTGGTAACATTCATACCCAACGCATCCATCGCTTGGGGATTCTCACCGACTGCGCGCAGTTCCAAGCCCTGCCTGGTTCGATAAAAATAAAACCATAATAATGGGATGATGATGTAAAGAAAGTAAACAAGAGTATCCTGGTTGAAGAAAGATTCGCCAATATAGGGGGTCTCATGCAGAATTGGAATAGGGATTCGTTCAAAAGAGGGTCCCTGCAGACCGACCATGGTCGAATTGTTGGGTCCAAGCCGCTGCCCCATAAAACTGGCTAACCCACTACCGAAGATGGTCATTGCTAAACCAGAAACCACCTGTTCTGCTCTCAAGGTGATGGTGAGGATGGCGTGGATCAAGCCAAGGATGAATCCAACCAGTATAGCGGTTCCCAATCCCACCCATACGCTATTGCTGTGGTAAGCGGCGGCGAAAGAAGCGGCAGCGCCTACGATCATGATACCTTCCACACCTAAATTTTGAATTCCGGAGCGTTCAGTAATGATGGCGCCAAAAGTAGCATATAGCAGTGAGGTTCCCGCTCGGATAGTGATGACAAGGATGGAAATGATGAAGGCTTCATTCATGATGGGTTACTCCTTGTTGGATTTTTCTATCGCGAATAACCTTGATTTTATAACGGTTGAAAATTGATCCACCCAACATAAAAAATAATATTGCTCCTTGCAGGATATCTGCCACAGCTGCTGGGGTTTGCATGGCGATCTGGATTTGGTCACCGCCTACCAGCAGTGCTGCCATGAGAAATGCTACTATCAGGATGCCGAATGGATTGAGATTTGCCAACCAGGCTACAATGATGGCTGTATAACCATACCCAACGGTTAAGCCCGTATAAAGGCGGCGTGAAATTCCAGAGACTTCTGTCATCCCTGCTATTCCTGCCAAACCACCAGAAAACAGCATAACGATGATGATATTTTT
>DMDF01000003.1:0-6830 GCA_003446605.1 Anaerolineaceae bacterium | reverse complement strand
ATGGCGCCAACGATGGCGAAGAAAATGCCATAATGCACCCGTCCGGTGATACGAGGTAGCCAGGCAGATTTCGGAAATTGTGCGGTACCAGGAAACCCGTACCCTTTTGGATCACGCCAGGGACCCAGATATAAATATTCCACCAACAGGATGGCAATATAATTCATCATCAGGGTAGTCAGAATTTCATTTACACCGAGAGCAGCTTTTAGACCGGCTGGGATCAAACCCCACATTGCTCCTGCCAGCATGCCAACCACGAACATGGTAGGCAATATCAAGCTGGGGGGGATGCTATCTTGCATGAATAGAGCAATATAGGAGGCAGCAATTCCTCCCATGGCAAGCTGACCTTCCGCGCCAATATTCCAAAAATGCATTTGGAATGCGATTGAGACTCCCAGACCTGTCAACATGAGAGGGATGGCTTTTACCAGCGTCTCGGTCAACGCATAACTACTGCCCAGAGATCCTTTGATCATCACCGAATAAGCTTGAATGGGATTAATTCCAAAGAGAATAAGGATTACACCATTAAAAAGCAAAGCCAGAACAAATGAAATGATAGGTATCAAAAAATTGATCGCTTTATTTTGGTCTGTGCGTTTTTCAAATTGAATTCTCACGATGCCATCTTCTCCATTTCATCATTGGGAATGCGTGACAGGGGTTGTCCAGCCATCATCAAACCGATTGTTTCCAGGGTTGTAACCGCTGGATCCACGATCCCCATGCTTTGACCTTCATACAAAACCATGACTCTATCTGATACCTGGCTTATTTCTTCTAAATCCTCAGAAATGAGCAGGATTGCCGACCCCTTTGCCCGTTGTTCAAGCAATGTGCGCCGGACAGATTCGGTTGCGCCAACATCCAATCCGCGGCTGGGATAAACCGCAATTAGAATTCCCTGACTGGCGGTGATCTCTCGCGCCAGGATCAGGCGTTGCTGATTACCACCTGATAGCAAACGTACAGGAGTTTCCGGGCTGGGAGTTTGGATCTGAAATGTTTTTATCAGCGATTCCACAAATTGCAAAATTTTTTTCTTTTTAACCAGAGGACCCTGAACAATGGGAGGTGTGCGATATGCTTTCATCACAAGATTGTCTGCGACCCCCAGGTTTGATGCTAATCCCATACCAATTCGATCTCCCGGCACATGGCTGATACCGGCTTGGATTACCTTGAACGGCGAAGAATGGGTGATATCTTCTCCATTCACCTTGATCTTCCCGGAGGTTGAATTCCTCAAACCGGAAATTACCTCTGCCAGTTCTCGTTGACCATTACCAGCTACCCCGGCGATTCCGAAAATTTCTCCAGCGCATATTTGAAAACTGACATCCTTGAGTGCTGGTAAGCCCTTATCATTTAACGTGTGTATATTCTTCACCTGAAGAACGGGTTCACCCAGCTGGCATTTGGCTTTTTCCAGGCGGAAAAGAATCTCTCGACCGACCATCTGGCGAGCCAGCTCTTTTTTGGTTGTTGCTTTGGTCATGACATTGGTAACAACCTGCCCGGCACGCAGCACAGTAACCCGATCAGAAAAGGCGATGACTTCGTTCAATTTATGGGTGATCATAATCACCGCTTTTCCCTCATCTGCCATTTTCCTCAAGATCTTTGCCAGGTCTTTTGCCTCATCTGGGGTTAGCACAGCGGTTGGTTCATCGAGAATTAAGATATCAGCCCCACGATACAGCAGGCGCATGATCTCCACACGTTGCTGCTCTCCAACTGATAGTTGCCATATCGCAGCATCAGGATCAACCAGCAGATGATATTGTTGGGATAGATCCTGGATGCGCTTTTTAACCTCTTGCTTATTGAGGCTTATCCCATGCTTGGGAAGGCTGAGGATGATATTCTCGGTAACCGTTAGACTCTCTACCAGCATAAAATGCTGGTGAACCATTCCAACACCATGAGAAATTGCATCCTTTGGAGAATGAAAATGAACTTCTTCTCCATCAATGAAAATTTTACCGCTGTCAGCATTATACAGTCCGGCTAGAATATTCATCAGAGTTGTCTTTCCTGCCCCATTTTCTCCTAAAAGAGCCAGGATTTCGTGAGAATAGATATCCAGGTTGATATGATCATTCGCAAGAACTCCTGGAAACTGTTTGGTGATCTCTTTCAGTTGCGCTCTAATTTTGTTGTTTTTTTTCACAGTATCCATCCATGCAATATGTATAAAGAAGCCCCCGGGAAGATCGTTTGACTTCCAGGGGGCTTTTTATTAGAAAATTCTACTCCTCCGCGGGAATGGTCCCTACGACGCCATCCACAAACCAGTTTAAGCCTAACATATCTGCATCGCTCATGCATTCCCCTTCAGCGACCATTATATTGCCTTCCTGATCTGCAATGGGACCACAGAATACATCCCAAGTCCCGTCAATGAGTTTCTCTTTTTCAGTTTCGACCAGGTTTTTAACATCTTCCGGTACGCGTGGACTGAAATCAGCTAACATGACAACATTATCCGCAAGCCCACCCCAATACTGGTGGGTTTCCCAGGTACCATCCAATATAGTCTGGACGGTGGAGATGTAGTACTCACCCCAGTTCCACATGGGGCTGGTTAATACAGTGTCTCCCACAAATTGAGCCATATCTGAGTCGTATCCAACACTTAATTTACCGGCTTCCTGAGCGGCTTTTTGAGGTTCAGTCGTATCCTGGTGTTGGGCGATGATATCTGCACCTTCATCCAATAATGCTTGGGCAGCTTCTCTTTCAAGCACAGGGTCATACCAGGTATTTGTCCATACCACATGAACTTCAACATCGGGATTCACGGCTTTTGCACCTAGTGTAAAAGCGTTGATACCACGGATGACCTCAGGAATGGGGAAGGCACCAACGTAACCGATAAAGTTGTCCGTTGTCATGCTACCGGCAACCAACCCAGCCAGATATCGAGGCTGGTAAATTCGTCCGAAATAGGTTGCCATGTTATCTGCAGTGACATATCCCGAGCAATGCTCGAAGATCACATCAGGGTATTCCGCGGCGACGATAGCGGTGGGATCCATGTATCCAAAGCTGGTGGTGAAAACGACCTTGGCGCCAGCTTCTACAACATCACGGATCGCTTTTTCGGCATCAGGTCCTTCGGGCACATCGGGAACGGTGATGGTTTCAATCTGGTCACCCAAAGCTTCTTCCAGCATCAGTCTGCCACGCTCATGTTCATAGGTATAACCCAGATCTCCAGGCTGTCCAATATAGATAAAGGCGATCTTGAGTTTTTCAGCAACGGGTTCAGCAGTCGTAGTACATGCTCCAAACAGGATGGCGACGATCACCAGAATGGAAAGGAACAATAATTTGTTTTTACACATTTTCTCCTCCTACAGGAAAAGTTTTAAAAATGGTTAATTTTGACTTAATGCAACCGAGAAAATCCTATACCCCACCTCCTACTTCTTGATTGAAAAAATAGAGTCATACTATTTAAAGACAAGACTAAGTCTTAATATTATATACTGACACGAACCAACAGCAAACAAGAAGAGAATCCTATTTTAAAGGAAATATTGGCATGCTACCTGGTGCTGCTGTAAAATAGGGAAATAGAGAAGTAGCATCTTACGAATGAGGTTCATTGGAATGTCTTTAAAAGCATATTTTGAGTGTTTTCCCTGTTTACTACGGCAAGCTATTGAGGCGGTCAATTTCTTACAAGTAGATGACGAGTTAAAAAGAGAAATATTAAATGATTCCATGCGAATTATGATCGATATCGATCCAGATCTTACCTCAGCAGAGATAGCGGCGAGTATCCATCGAAACATTATCCAAAAAGTGGGCGGGAAAGATCCGTATGAGAAAGTGAAACGCGAGAGCCTGAAGACCGCTTTCGAATATTACAATGATGCGAAGAACCTGATTGCATCTTCATCCCAGCCTTTGGAAACAGCATTGAAATTATGCGCTGCTGGAAATATCATCGATTTTGGTCCAGCCTCAGAATTTGAATTGAAGAGAACCATGGAACGCGCTTTACAGGAACCTTTCGCACGATTTGCATTTAAAGAATTTATGACCGCGCTGCAAAAAGCGAATTCGATCCTTTTTTTGGCGGATAACGCTGGTGAAACAGTCTTTGACCGATTACTGATCGAGGAGATCAAAAGACCGCTCACCTATGTTGTAAAAAAAGATGCCATTATGAATGATGCAATAGTTATTGATGCTGAGTTAACCAACTTTCCGGAATATGTGACGATCGTAGATAATGGCAGCGCCATCCAGGGCACGGTTCTTTCTCAATGTTCACGGGATTTTGTGGATCGTTTTGAAGCAGCCGATATGATCATTGCAAAAGGAATGGCAAATTTTGAGACGCTTCCAGAAGAAGGAAAACGAACATTCTTCTTGTTGAAGATCAAGTGTGTTCCTATTGCGAAACTATCCGGTATTCCCAACGGCAGTTTTGTAGTAAAACAAGGTGGTTTGTTTACGTAATTCAAGTAAAATTCAATCCATTATGAAATCAGCACAATTCTTAGAGCAAATCAAATTATGGTTATTGGATATGGATGGCACTATCTACCTGGGAGACTCTCTTATTGATGGGGCTGAAAATTTTATAAATGAACTTGTGGAGAAAAACAAAGATTTCCTTTTATTGACCAATAATTCTTCTAAAAGCGCTTCAGCCTATATTCAGAAGCTTCACAAATTAGGATTAAGTTTTGTTCAAGTGAAACATGTTTTTACATCTGGGCAAGCAACTATTTTGTATCTGAAACATCATTTCCCAGGGAAGTCAGCATTCTTGCTTGGCACTCCGACCCTGGAGAAAGAGTTCATCGAACATGCTGTCACGCTCTCAAATGATCCCGAAATTGTGGTGATTGGGTTTGATACCACCCTGACATATGAAAAACTTTACAAAGTCTGTGATCTCGTCCGCAGTGGATTACCATACATTGCTACCCATCCTGATTACAATTGTCCAACCCCAACAGGTTTTATGCCAGACATCGGAGCGATCATCGCTTTCATAAAAGCATCTACTGGAAGAGAGCCGGATGTAATTGTAGGGAAACCATATTTACCCATGCTGCAAGCGATCCAGGAGATCAGCGGTTACGAGCTGCATGAAATGGTGATGGTCGGCGATCGTTTATACACGGATATTGCCATGGGAAAACATGGCATTCGAACGGTTCTCACGTTAAGCGGAGAGACATCCCAAGATGACTTGCTTAAGAGTGAATTTCAACCTGATCTGGTTGTGCAGTCGGTTTTGGATTTGTTGGTGTGATCCTAGAAACTCGAGGAAGAAAAAACCGTTCTCGTTTTAACAGAGTTTATCCGTGGAGATTCACATAATGAAGAAATTCACAATAGACAAACCCGAAAAAGACGTGCTAGAATTAATTGCTTGTAGTAGTAGTTCTAGAAAGAAAGACCCCTCTTTTAATTTGGAACTTACGCAAGAAAACTAAGAAAGGAGTTCCAAAATATGTCCGAAAAAGAACAGGGCACTGTGAAGTGGTTCAATGGTTCCAAAGGATATGGTTTCATTGAACGCGATTCCGGTGAAGATGTTTTCGTGCATTACAGTTCCATTGTTGCAGATGGATACCGTACCCTCACCGAAGGACAGCGCGTTGAGTTCGTAGTGACCCAAGGCGATAAAGGTCCCCAAGCACAAGAAGTCGTCATTCTCTAAAATACAAAAAAGAAAAGAGTGGTACTCAAACCGCTCTTTTTATTTAAGCGGGCGATGGGGCTCGAACCCACAACCTTCTGCTTGGGAAGCAGACATTCTACCATTGAACTACACCCGCAACAACTGCATTATAACGATCCCCATAAAGCATGTCAATAGAAAATTGAAATATACAATATTTATGATAAAATTGATAAATATAGAAGAGAACAGGTATTGATATGAAGAAATATGATGCAATCATTATTGGAGCAGGACCCTCAGGACAATCCTGTGCTGTACGTATTGCTGAATTGGGTGGAACTGTTGCCATTGTCGAGCGGGATTATATTGGAGGTATCTGTACCAATTGGGGATGTACACCCAGCAAATCCATGATCGAGTCTGCAAAGGTAGCGCAGATTGTTAAAGAAAGTGAAAAATACGGTATTGCGGTCGAAAAATATCACGTTGATTTTCCCCGTGTTGCCAAACGCCGTAACTTTGTAGTCGAGAGTGTTCGGGAAGAGATTCGCGATCTACTGGAACATTATAAGGTTGATATCTATTATGGACAGGCAGAACCACAAGCGGATAGAACAGTGCTCATCCGTGAGGGCAAATTGGATCCTGATGGGGAGAATATGCATTTCAGCGGTAAAACTGAAACAATCATGGCGACGAATATCGTTTTCGCTACAGGATCACAACCACTGGATCTCCCATCGTTTGATAAGAATGATCCAACCATTGTGAGCAGCAATCGTTTGATCACGATTGATAAATTACCTGCATCTCTTACCATTATCGGTGGGGGAGTGATCGGGCTTGAGTTTGCCACCATTTTTTCCAATTTGGGTAGCCAAGTGACGATCATTGAATTTCTGGATCGCGTAGCTGCCGGGATGGATGAAGAAATTTCTGCATCTCTCACGGATATCCTTGAAAAAAGGGGAGTAGCTATTTATGTTGGACATGAAGCGTTTTCTGTAGATCATGGTACCATCACCATGCGTGATAGAAAGACCGGTGAAGAAAAAAGCGTCAGGTCAGATTTGGTGCTGGTAGCTATTGGCAGAAAGCCTGTCATCTTATCAGAATCCCTCGAAAAATTAGGCGTGCAGTACAACCGAAAAGGCATCGAGGTAGATGA
>DMDF01000050.1 GCA_003446605.1 Anaerolineaceae bacterium | reverse complement strand
TTCGTTATTAAAATGGGATGATTTTCATTATTAATTTTCAGGTACAATATCTTCAGGTGGGTTCATTTTCATTATTAAAATGGTACTTTTTTCGTTGTTAAAAAACAAATAAAGAAAAGTTGGGAACAATGGATCGAATTGTTATAAATCCAGACACAAATGATGTTTCTCATGAAGTAATAAAAAGGGGATTACTGGATACTAAGAAAAAAATCATTCCAATTTGCATATTCCGGTGAAATCGCACACCCATTCCGGAAACATGCCGCACAGTTTAGCGAAAAAATACTGGTTGGGATAATTGTACATTAAGTGTGCGGCATGGAACGGAATCCGCGCAATTTTCTTTGAGATTCACCTGACAAAGAAATGCGATAAGCATTATGGATAATGCGGTCAAGAATAGCATCAGCTAATGTAGGATCGGGGAATCTGGCATGCCATTCAGAGATGGGGACTTGAGAAACAATGATGGTGGCAGAATGCCCAAAGCGGTCATCGAATAATTCCAGCAAATCCTGGGCAGCAGATAATTGAATGGGGTCACGCATCCAATCATCCAGGATCAAGATATTGTTTTTAGATAAAGAGCGCAATAGCGAGAGATAAGAACCATCTTTCCGAGCCATGGAGAGCAAGTGAAAGAAACGAGCAGAATGTAAGTAGCGGACAGAGTAACCCAACTTACATGCGGCTACACCAAATGCGCAGGCAAGATAAGACTTACCCGTACCAGTTGCACCGGAGATGACAATATTGAGTGCATTGTCAACCCAAATACACTGTGCCAATTCAAGCACCTGCTGTCGAACCAAGCCTCTCGTCGGAGAGAAATCCAGGTCTTCAATACTGGCACGCAAGGGGAACTCAGCCAGTTTCAATCGGCGTTTTGTCCGATTATCTGATCTGCGTGCACATTCCAAATCAGCTAACAATAAGAGACGTTCTTCAAAAGAGAGCTGGGCATACTGAGGGTTGGTTTGTTGCTCCCGCAAACCATCACGGAATGCTGGCAACCGTAAATACAATAATTTATCCATCAAATTTTGTGAAATCATGACTTCGTCCTTTCCTGGTAATATTCAGCCCCACGAATATTTTCATGGGGTGGTAAGCTATCCGTTATCGTTGAACCTGGATGTTCTTGTAGAAGATCTAACTCTTGTTTCACAGCTGAATACGAGAAAACCCGGGCTTCAAATGCTGCTAGACAGGCTTGTTCCAATAAATGAAGCGGGTATTTTTTACCCAATCTGATGACCCCTAAACAGGTGCGGTAAGCTTGTTGTGGAATATCTTTTGCTTGTAACGCTGCCTGAACCATGCTCGTAGTATGTGGTCCGATCGCTTCTGCCCATTGGATCAGACGCTCTGCACTTAAATCTTCCATGAACTTGTGATTGTCAGGCATATGCTCGCGCAGGGTTGAGAAACGACCCATCCGGAAACTGCGGGGATGAGAAGCCACGGGTTTTCCTTTGTAATAAATCTCTAGCATTCTTTCGGATGCTCGCACTTCTACTCTCTGATGAATGAGACGATAGGGCACTGAATAGAAGTGTTTGTCAAACTCGATATGGTAGTCAATGTTGACTTTAGCCGTCTTTGTTTCAATGTACTCATACTTGTGTTCTGGTAATGGCTGTAGTTGGGGGAGGTCAAGCTCTTCAAACTCCTGACGGCGAGAGCGTCCAACTGCTTTCATGATGCGGTTATTTAATTTCTCCAGTTGTTCTTTGACTGCTTTTTCTGCTTCATAGATACTAAAGAATGTGCGATGTCGCAGTGGTGCAATTACCCAGCGTTCAACATTCAGAACACCGTTTTCCACCTTCCCTTTGTCACGTGGTTTGCGAACACGAGCAGGCAATACAGCGAACTTATAATGCTCCGCTAATTCCTGATAAGCATTATTCACACCGGGTTCAAAGTAGTTTGGTTTGGTGATCCCGGTGGTGAGATTATCCGGTACAACAATCCTGACTACACCACCAAAGAATTCGAATGCTCGCACATGTGCATTGTTCCAATTACATTGGTTTGCTTTTGGCTGCACTTCAGCATAGGAGTAATTGCTGGCTGGCAATACGGCTACAAACACAAATGCTTCTTTTATCCGACCTGTTTGCGGGTCTGTAATGGGTATTTTCAGTCCGGCATAATCTACCTGCATTTGTTCTCCACCTACATGTTCTATTCGTCTGACGGGCACTTTTTGGGCTTGTCTCCATTGTTGATAGTGATGACAGAATTGAGAATACTGCAGACCTTCCGGGTATTTTTCTTTATATTCTTGCCATAGTAACTGCAGGGTAACTCCTTTGCGAAGTTTTTCTTTTCGGATTTCTTCCCAATCGGGTAATGGAATAACTCGTTGTGTGGGATCACGCTCTTTTTCAGGAAATAACTGCTTATACAGTTCGTCTTCTTCTATATCTCCTATTGGCCAATTGACCCCCGCTGCTTTGGCTCTTTTCAGGTATTCTCCTACCGTGCTGTTTGATACTTTGCAGGCACCTGCTATGGCTCGGTTGGACAATTTGGCTTCATATTTCAGCCGTAAAATTTCTCTTATTTTTCGCATGGTTAATCGCTCCTGGGCCATGTTTACCTCCTTGTTTTATTGGTGGTAAGCATGCCATAAATTTGGATTAACCAGTATTTTTTCATTTATTAAAGTGTGCGGCTTACTCCGGATTCACTGTGCGACATGCTCCGGAAT
>DMDF01000141.1 GCA_003446605.1 Anaerolineaceae bacterium | reverse complement strand
GACGTGCTGACCTGCCCACCCAGGGTATGGGCGAGTAACTGCAATCCGTAGCAGATGCCAAGCACGGGCAGCCCGCTCTCCAACACGTAAGCTGGCAGGGTAGGCGCGCCGGGAGCATATACGGAGGCGGGACCGCCGGAAAGGATAAAACCGCGCGGTTGGATGGCGAGCACCTGCGCAGCAGGTGCATCCCAGGAGAAAAGTTCGCAATAGACCTGCTGTTCGCGCACGCGACGCGCGATCAACTGGGTGTACTGGGAACCATAATCAAGGATGGCGATCGACATAGTTTTCCTTTCCTTCTATTATAAAGATCGGGCAGAAAAGTATCTCTCTACCCGATCGTATCTCATTCTTTAAAAGTGATATGCTGCTCATCCATGGCGCTGATACATGCCAGCGAATGGATGGGTACCCCCAGCGGCTCCAGTTTGGCGCGCCCGCCCTCGAATTCCTTCTCGATCAGTGCGCCAATGCCCACCAGCGTGGCGCCGGCGGCTTCCGTCAGGCGCACCAGCCCGTTGATGGTGGCGCCGCTGGCGAGAAAATCATCGATGATCAGCACACGCTCGCCGGGCTGGAGATATTCCGGGGAGACGATCAGATCTACCATGACACCCTTGGTGTGCGATGGCGCTACCGTCAGGTAGACGGTATCGGGCATGGTGATGGGCTTGCGCTTGCGCGCATACACCACCGGCACCCCCAGGAACTTGGCGGTCATCAACGCCGGCGCGATGCCCGAGATCTCGGCGGTCAGTACACGCGAGGGTTGGGTGGGGGCGAACAGGCGCGCGAACTCGCGCCCGCATTCTTCCATTAACTGGGGATCCACCTGGTGGTTGATGAACGAATCCACTTTCAGGATACCACCACCCAGGTTGATGCCCTCCTTACGGATCACATCGATCAATTGCTGCATATCTTCCTCCCGGGTTTATTAAATCATGAAGTGACCTGTCTGGACAGGAATTGGGAGGAGAAAGGGGAAAATTTAAGGAAAGGCGGGTTTGCAAGTGTTGTAATACTATACCTATATATGTTTTGATTAACTAAAATATTGCTAAATCATTTTTAATTGAATGGGGTTTTCATTTATAAATTTTACGTTTTCATTGTCTGGCCACAAACCACTTAAATTTTCTGTGAAACGGTAATATGAGTATAGTTTTCTAATATTGTCAGTTGGTCTAAGATTTTGAATTCTCTTTTTAATAATTTCAAAATTAATATTATCAATTTCAGTACCGATTGAGTTTCTTTGTAATTGTTTTGAAGCTATAAGAGTTGTACCGGTTCCTGCAAAAGGGTCAAAAACCAAATCACTAACTTTTGTAGATGACAATATTATTCTGGTAAGTAGGTGAATTGGAGATTGTTGTTTATGAACTCTTTCACCATTTTCGTCCCGAAAAGGCTCATCTCCTGAAAAGTAACCTGATGTTAATTCTCTGATATCATCCCA
Organism: Anaerolineaceae bacterium; assembly: GCA_003446605.1. Taxonomy (GTDB): domain Bacteria; phylum Chloroflexota; class Anaerolineae; order Anaerolineales; family Anaerolineaceae; genus UBA4781. Next base: position 8,332 of record DMDF01000141.1, on the reverse strand, counting down.
AATATCTGTAACGTATACTCCATTTGGTCTCCGATATTTTTGGGTTTCTAATAAAGGGGGATCAATTCGGATTCTATTGAATACTCTTGCTCTTTTTCCTTTTGTAGCAAAAACAATAATTTGGTATTGTTTTCCGAATCGAATTTCACTTGGAACAGCAGATGTCATTTTTTTCCAGATAATCAAATTTTGAAATGTCCATCCTGCCGATTGCAAAACATTAAGCACCTGTTCCGTGTTTTTTTCACGTTGCATGAAATATATCGAAGAGCCATCTGAAGATTTATGGAAAATTAATTCACAAATATTCTTCATCCAATTCCAATATTTATGTGGAGCAATGTCATCATCATAGCTTCTGTACTCTTTTGATTGATTGAAGGGAGGGTCGAGAAATGTTAAATCAAAATTATTCCCATTGTATTTTTGTAAAAATTCTATGCAATCTATCTTAGCAATTTCACAAGTCATCTAATCGCCTTTATACTTCATATAAGAGATGCTATTCGAATTTTATAGTAGTCGTTGTCATTTTCGACTAATTTTAAATCTACTAGTTGCAATAGTATATTCCTTATATCTATTTCTATACTTAATATGGTAAATTTTTCACTTAAATCATCAATGTCCTGTTTTTTCTCTGATAGATAGTATAAGACAAGAGCCATTAAGAAATCATTTTCGGTGACAAGTGAACGGTTAAATTTAGTCATCAGTTTCGAAGTAATTTCTGCAATTTTAAGGGTTGTTTGTTTTGTATAAATCTCCTGATGAAGAATGAATCTTGAGAATATTTTCTTCACTTCTTTCTTGGATTTCAACTCATAAATATTGGAGAAAATATTTGTAACATCATTCTCAATTCTTTCGCTTAGTTTTGACAAGATATTTGGGCTATTATCGACTATTTTTTCAAATTGCTGCTTGGCTGATTCAATAATCTCTCTATTGTTGCATATAGTTAAGGTTTCAGTATTCTCTCTCCAGAGAGTTGACTTTTTTGCAAATCCCAAGTTCATTTTGTTTAAATTTATTGAACTAACGGTCACTCGTTTATCTGTAATTATTATTTTTGCATGAATTTTATCTTCGATCGTGTATATAGAAATTCCCGCTGCAATTAAGCCCCGGAGCATCTGTTGTATTCTATCTGTAAAATCCATGCTGGTAGAACCGGTTAATATTTTTATGTCTATATTCAACAAGGATTTCTTGATTAATTGATTTACGATTTCGGGATCAGTGAAACTCTCTGTGGAGATATATAGGAACTCTTCAGCCTCATTAATTAAATCATATATAACATTTCTTCCCCTTACATCAAAAGGACTAACCAATAAACGATCGATGGATATGTCAATATTTTTAGGACATAAGCTCTCAGGATAGTCAGTAATCCAATGATTTCTATGTGTTTCATTTTGTATTGATGGAGGTAGCTCAAAAATATCATCAATTCCAGTAATGTTAGTTTCCGTAATCTTTGTGCGAATATTTCCGTCGTATTTACCATTAGGTCTAATAAAGAGGTTCAACAACTCGTCAAATTTTAGATTGAATTCATAAATTTTTTCAGCATTGTCTCTATATACCAAAATAGCATCGTATTCATTTTGATCGGTAAAATTTGCTGAAAGGGATATAGCTGCTTTATCTGTTACGATAAATTTCCCGTGAAATGAATACCATCTTCCAACTGCGGTAGATGTTCTATTGGGATCTCCTATATTCCATTTGCAGAAATGTATTTTTGCTCCACTGCTTTTTAATGATTCGAATTGATCAATTACTTGTTTCCGTACAACTTCATTGATACTATCGTATGGTAAAGTTATTATCTCAATTGCCACACCATCATATAATTTTCTCTGTAATATTTCAAAGATGTCCTTATTATGGATTTGGAACATTGCTATTCGAATAAATCTGTTAGCTTGTTTTAATTCCTTGATTGTTCTTTCAATTACAGTGTTGCTAAACTCAAAGTACAGCATTAATGCTCCTTTTCCCCAAAAGTATATACAGTAATTATAAGATTACAAATATAAACCCTTCCTGTTTTCACACCCATCTTTTTTTGCCTTTCCCCTATCATCTATACCATAGAACGTAATTACTATTAAACTAGTGGAACAAAGTAAGCTCCCGACAGCCCGATGAGGTAGAAATCTCAATGTTTGTGTGGAAGACCAATGTTACAAATGAATGTGATCCTATGTGCTATCCTTCTTCATCCATGCACAGGCAAAGTGCTAACCCACCCTTGATACGCTCCAGATCATCGGGTGTTAATTCGCCAATTTTTTTAGTGAACCTGCTTTCCGAAATGGAGCGCACCTGGAAGGTATCTGCAGAGGATTTGATATGCAGCCCATTTTCCGGTGTGGTCTCAATGGGGATATGCCAGGGCGCCACCGCATAGCGCTCCTGCCATCTGGTCAGAGGAACAACAATGCGCAAGGGCAGTACACCCATGGCATCGTTGCCGAGTACCGCGACATAGCATTCCGAAATCGCATCGCTTCCAACCACGGCGCAGGGACGTTCTTTGTTGATCTCTGACCCCTGCGCGTCATTTAAATCCACTTTCCACACCTCTCCCCGTTTGATGTTCATAAGAAAGGATCTCCATCGATCGCAGTAAAGGTGGTCAATTCTTTGTCGTTGCGGTAATCTTCTGCCAGCAGCTCGGCGGCTTTTTTCAATTGTTCGTCCTTGCTTTTTTCCTGGTGTTCTTCGATCAGTTCACGCAGAAAACCGGATGGGGAGGTACCCATTTTTTTTGCTTCTTTTTCGACATAGTGCTTCTGTGATTCGGTGATGGTTATATTGAAACGCGCGTTTTTTCTTTCTTTTGTTAATACCATTTCAACCTCCTTTTTGAGGTTCTTGTTCTTCTATGTGTATTATATACACATGCTTTATACACGTCAATTGGTGTATAAAAGTCAATTCTAGTCGACCTGATTCGAACTTCACATATTCATTTCGTGGACTGGTTCCTTAAAACCTTCCTGTCTTGACATCTATCTTTTCCTTACATCTTTCCCTATTATCTAGACATAGAACATAGTTTCTATAGCGCTGGTGGAGCAATACACACTCCCAGCAGCCCGGTGAGGGGGAAGGCTCAACACTCCCAGAGGAAAATCCCGCAATGCGCGCGGCAGTCCACCCTCCCCCCGCCGGGACCAGCCAGATCTACATTAGACAAATGAAAAGCAATATGGAAGGTACCAAGCGCAAAACAGGCGCCCAACCCGGCAATACCAATGCCCTCAAGCATGGCTGCTTCTATTCGCGCCGCTTCAATCCGCTTGAGGTCAACGACCTGGATGTAGCCCTGCGGGAAGGGGTTGAAGACGAGATCGCCTTGCTCAGGGTCACCATCCGGCGCGTGTTCGACCTTGCCAACGAGAAAGGCGAGGATCCGGAGACTTGGTTCAAGGCTCTTTCTACCCTGGGGTTGGCTTCCACCCGGCTAGCCGGTCTGGTGCGCACGCAGGAACTTCATGCAAGGCGACAGCTCTTCGGTCGTCTCCGCGCTTTCTCAGGCGCTGGGAGAGGTATGTGATGAACTGGGAATCCATCAAACCTAAGCTCATCCCTCCCGCTCTTTCCATCTTTTTCAAGTATATTCCGGTCGGGTATCATTATTTACAGCTGGTTGAGTGGGCTTCTGCCGAAGGTACCTCGACTTTCTGTTCAAGAATTTCAATATTGTCTACGTCATGCAGTCAATGGGGAGGTATAGGATGGCTCAAAGCGTGAATCATGAAAAATTACATAAGGAGTTAAAGGCTGCTGGCTTGCCTGTTATTGGGGTTTCTGCCTCCGGGCGTGTCGATTACGCCCGCGCGCTCACCCTTGCCGAGCAAGAAAGCGCCAAAACCATCATCGCAGCCCATGACCTCACCCCAACCGATAGTGTGGTCTTCATGGAGCAGCTCAAATTAGCAGGCTTCACCCGTGATGATGTGCTCTATGCCCTCTGGAAAAGCGCCGCCGAAGGAAGCAATGCACTTGTAGAACTAATAAAATCGGCTCTGTGAATCCTTCGATCTACGCTGACAGGTCATTGTCTATTCAATTGGAACCACAAAATTGAGCACATAATTGGCAACCAGGTTAATTTTAGGAGCAGGTGTCACCAGCATTTCCTGCAGATCCGGACCGCATGGACCGATCGTGAGATCCAAACGAATATTTAATTCGTTAAATTCACCCGCATCCATGCCGTATTGGTAAGTGATAATGATGGGGTCACCGATTTTTTCAGGAAATTCACTTTCTCGATAAAAGGATGTAAATTGAACATGTTCATCCGTTTGAATGTAGGGATCACAGACAACAGTATCAAGGTCAAGTGGCTGCTCAACCAGCTCTAACCCAGTAAGGGAGAGGACAATAGTGAGGGTTTTGGGATCTGCCTGTGCGGATTGCAATTCAACTACTGGTGGATGTTCGGTAGGCGCAAAAACCGTAGCCACGGCTGTCTGTCTGGTAAATTGTTCCTCATTATTTGATGGTGTCTTGATTACAAGGATGGCAATGACCACAATGGCGAGAACGATAAAGACGATAAGCAGGATGTTCTTTTTTGTAAAAATAGTCTTCATGTCTTCCCTCCCTGAAAGGTATCACTGACGACATTATATCACCGGACTATTTATTTGAACTGTTTACAGATTTAATAACGGCTAACCTTCTTGTTATTCTATTCTTCTTTCTTTTTCACCTTCAGTTGATGTACCCTGAAGGGGATGGAATGGATGCAGTCGTTATTCAGGAAGAGTAGCACATGATATTCCCCGGGTTCTGCCAATTCGATGCCATAAAAAGCGTAGATCATGGTCATTTTGATGATCTTATGCGATGGCGACTGCACCCCAATCTCCCGCCCGACCTTCTGTGTGATCTCCTGCTCTGATGGGGAGGAGATGGCTACCTCCAGCTTGAACTGTTCGTCGGCTGCCTTTTCAACTTCCAGGATAGTGAATATTTGTTGGTATTTGCTGGGGAACTGCAGCACGTTGATATCGGTGAACATGCCAATGATGCTGGTCTTGCCTGCCACATCCTTGTAGGCGTAGTCACACAGATACATCCAGTTTACTTTCGGCACAATGCATTCCCTCCTGTCAACCTTATCAATCTCGCCAGCACGTGCTTGTGGGGTAGTATGTTATGTGCACTCTATTAATAACGAGTGTACCGCTCGCCTTCATCCACATAATAAGCCGGGGTCTTTTTTTGAAAACTGCGCACGAATAGCATGCCGAAGAGGAAGCCGCCCACATGCGCCCACCAGGCAACCCCACCAGCGGCAGTGCCTGACCCGATCACAAAGGAATTGAAGCCAGAGAATATCTGCATGACAAACCAGATACCCAGATAAACGATAGCTGGCAATCGAACGAATCCGCCGAAAAAGAAGATCGGAATAAAAGTAACCACACGTGAAGTGGGAAACAGCACAAAGTAAGCCCCCATCACCGCCGCGATCGCTCCGCTGGCGCCCAGGGTGGGCACTGCGAGCGTGGGTGCGAATAAGTACTGCAGAAGTCCGGCACTGATGCCGCCTAAAACATAAAAGAACAGGTAGCGTTTGGATCCCAGGCGGTCCTCAATATTATCTCCAAAGATCATCAAGAACCACATGTTGCTTATTAGATGATACCAGCTGCCGTGCAGGAACATATGGGTGAGAAAAGGCAGCAGGCTGAGCGGATGGCTCAAACTCACCCGTGCGGGGATGAGCGCAAAGGTACCGACAAACCAATTTGATTGATCGGTAGGCAAAAAATATTCCAATGAAAAGGCAAGGATGTTAATGATAATTAAAATCCAGTTGACAATTGGGAATGTACGCGTGCGTTGGTTGTCTCGTATCGGTATCATTTAACTACTCTTAATTTCTCTTTTGGGTAAAGTATACCGAATCTTGCGTAAATAACAAATAAGATATGTATAAGAAGAAAGGGAGAGTTCTCAAACTATTCTGGAGCGGGAGATAACAGGAAGAAAAGTTCCCAGGCACCGCTCTGCTTTTGATTGAAGATGGAGTTGTCGTCTGCCAGCACGATCCAGCTGTTGCCGGGTTTTAGCGCAAAGGGTGCTCCCTTTGCATCCAGGAACTGGATGGGGGTGTCGTCATTGGGTACCTTCCATATTCCCTCGAACATCTGCCCATCGCGGTAATAGACTGCGCGTTTGCCCTCGATGTTTTTCATCAGCTCAACATCATGCTCGCTGGGTGCGTTTTCAATATAATGAGCGAACAGGATGATGATGTTATTGAAAGCCAGCTGCTGCCCGGTCACCCGATCGGTGAGCGGAACCATGTGAAAATCCCCATTTTCCTCTTCCCCTTCCATCTCCTCGATCCAGCGCAGATAGGTACCGGAGGTGCTATCATACCTCCATTCTGCACGGTTGTAGTAATTGAAGAGAATGTTGATCTGATCCACCGGTACCCCATCACGCGGAATAACGGTGTCAAATACCATCCCATTCAGAGTGGGGGTTTCTCCAGTATCAATGTTGTTGGCTTTAGCGTAAGACGTGATATCAGCCGAGCTGCCAAACACTCCTATTACACTGTGAGTATCCTTCCCGCAGAACGCCGGGCAGGGCGCTTCCTCGAAGGAAATGGCGCGTTCGCCCAGCGCCTGCACCAGGTAGGCGCTCGTATCCTCATCCGCGCTGCCGTATCCCAAAATACCCTGATAGAGCAGCACCAGCTGCGCATCCACCAATCTGCCGGAGCGCACGGGTCCGATCTGCGGGCTGTCATTGCCGTAATATAGCGCCAGGAAGCGATTGGTGCCGTAACCGATGTAGTAATCGAAGACAATATCAGCGAAGGAGAGCCCGGCATGCGGTCTACCCTCACGGGGATAGTTGGATACTTTGACCATGACCGGGCGCCGCTGCAACGTTTCAACCGCGACGTGCAATCCGGTAAGCGGATTAAGTGCCATCTCAAATTCTATTTCTGGGGAAGGTTCAGTATTCCTACCAATGGCAGTAGATTCAACCGTTGAATTTTGGGGCAGGCTTACCGGTTGGGGGACCACGGTTGGGGTCTGCTTGCCCACCTGGCAGCCAGCCAACAGGATTGTTACTAAAAGGGTGGTTGAGACAATTCTTTTTATGCTATTCATCGCTTCTGCTCAGGTGCATTATAACGAAAAACATGCGGGTCACCGCAAGTATAATTGGATTAAGAGGAAATTATGACAGAGAATATGATACGTGTCTTGATTGCTAAACCAGGCTTGGATGGGCATGATCGTGGAGCCAAGATCATTGCACGCGCACTGCGCGATGCAGGGATGGAAGTTATTTATACTGGATTGAGACAGACTCCAGAACAGATAGTAGAGTCAGCAATTCAGGAAGATGTAAACGTGATTGGACTTAGTATTCTTTCTGGTGCACATATGTATCTATTTCCTAAAATAATAAAGTTATTAGAGGATAAGAAAGCTACTGATATTTTAGTAATTGCCGGTGGAATTATCCCTCCCGAAGATATTGCAAAGTTGAAAAAAATGGGTATTAAAGAAATATTTACTCCAGGAACAGATATTAAAGAAATAGTAGAATTTATAAAAGAAAATATTAAAATTGCCTAATTATATAATAGGAGAAATTAAACGTGAATTTGAGTGAAAGAATACGTCAGGGTGATACCAGGGCAGTTGCAAAAGTTATAACTATGGTAGAAAACGATTTTCAACATGCTCAAGATATTTTAAAAGAGTTACATCCCTATTGTGGCAAGGCAATTGTTATTGGTATTACCGGGCCTCCTGGTTCAGGTAAAAGTACTATTACTGACCGACTAACCAAATATCTAAGAAAAATAGATAAAAAGATTGGTATTATTGCTATTGATCCGAGTAGCCCCTTTTCGGGAGGTGCTATACTGGGTGATCGGATAAGGATGCAAGACCTTTCTACCGATAAGGATGTTTTTATCCGGAGTATTGGTACCAGGGGTCACCTGGGAGGATTATCACGGTCAACTCAGGCTATAGTAAAAATAATGGATGCTATGGGAAAGGACATTATTTTTATTGAGACAGTAGGGGTGGGGCAATCAGAAATTGAAGTAATTAAGGTTTCTGATATTGTTTTATTAGTAGTGATGCCTGGTATGGGGGATGATATTCAGGTGATAAAAGCAGGAATTATGGAAATTGGAGATATATTTGTAGTTAATAAAGCAGATAGGGATGGGGCAGATAAGTTAGTTACAGAAATTGAGATGATGCTGCATTTAGACGAGAAAGGGAAAAGAGAACCTTCTATCATTAAAACAATT
>DMDF01000208.1:6354-7694 GCA_003446605.1 Anaerolineaceae bacterium | reverse complement strand
CAAAAAACACAAAATTTTCCTGGTTGACTTCTGGAATCACGGCACACTCTCCAGTGGATGTATCGCTGGCGGCCGTACGCGTGGCGGAGGTTACTTATATATCGATTGGAACGGGCATGTTTCACCCTGTGTTTTTGTGCCTTACTCTCCTGTCAATGTCAAGGATATTTATGCACAGGGTGGCACATTGAACGATATCTGGGCAAATCCCTTCTTTGCAGACATCCGCGGCTGGCAGGAAAGTTATTGGCAAAGTAAAGGTAACTGGCTAGCGCCGTGTTTGAATCGCGATCACCATGCTATCTTAACCCGGTTAATCGCCAAGCATGAGCCGGATCCGATTGATGAAAGCGCCCGTGCAGCATTGCTTGACCCGGAATACGGGAAAGCGTTGGAATACTACGGCGAGCTATACGAGAACTTATCCGAATCGATCTGGCACGAACAATACCTGCAAGATCAACGTCAAAAGGAGTTTCATGTCAAGGGATCTTAGAAATCAGGTATTCCCTTGTCACCTTGGCATTATCATGGATGGTAATGGCCGTTGGGCGCAGCAACGTGGACTTCCTCGGATAGCCGGACATCAAGAAGGCGTACAAACAGTCAAAAGGACTGTTGAAGATTGCGCTGAAATTGGAGTTAAGATTTTAACTTTATATGCTTTCTCCACCGAAAACTGGCGCCGCCCAAAGATGGAGGTAGATTTCTTGATGCGTTTGGCGGAAGAGTACATAATGAGGGAATTGCCCGACTTACAGCGCAATGGTGTCCGTCTGCAACTCATGGGGAGAAGAGAAAAGCTCCCTAGCTCGCTGTTAGGTGTTTTGGACAATGTAGCCTTGCAAACAAAAGAGAACTCTCGCTTGATCTTGAATCTAGCCTTTAATTATGGTGGACGAGCAGAAATTGTTGACGCTATGAAAGCAATCATTATGGATCAACGAAAAGGCAATCTGGTGGTTTCTGAAATTGACGAAAATATTTTTTCGCATTATCTGTACTGTTCGAATGTACCTGATGTCGATCTGATCGTGCGTACAGGCGGTGAATGGCGGCTGAGCAACTTCCTCCTCTGGCGTGCAGCGAATGCTGTTTTCTGGAGTATGCCGGTCCTCTGGCCAGATTTTCGCAAAGAACATCTTCAAGAAGCGATCGGTATCTATGCTAAACAAATTAGGAATTACAACGATGGCGCATAACAGACCAGCTATAGGATTGGCATTAAGTGGCGGCGGTGCGCGTGGGCTGGCTCATATTGGTGTATTGCGCGTATTGGAACGTGAAGGGATCCCGGTGGATTATTTGGCAGGGACAAGCATGGGAGGTGTCATCGCAGC
>DMDF01000208.1:5087-6071 GCA_003446605.1 Anaerolineaceae bacterium | reverse complement strand
CGGCTTTGCGTGCGACCACCTCAATACCCGGTATTTTCACTCCAGTGGAAATGAACGGCATGCGGCTGGTAGACGGTGGTGTCCTCAATAATTTACCGGTCGATGTAGTCAGCAAAATGGGCGCTGAAGAGATCATCGCAGTGGATATCGGTTTATCTCAGGAGGATGGTATTGGTCAATGGATTGGGAATCATCGCTGGGTTCCAGAGGGGATTGCCAATACGCTGGAAGTTCTTGATGATACCTTATATGCCCTGAGAATTGCAGGACAGAGGAGCAGATTACATCAATTTACACCTGATGTGCTGATTTGTCCTGAACTCCCCGCAAATGTCAATGCAATCGTAGGCTATGGTCGAGCGAAAGAATTAATCGCCATTGGTGAGCAGGCCGCGGAAGATCATATTGCTGAAATTAAAACGCTCTTGCAACCGCACTGGTATTGGCCATTTTCGCACAAGGCTATTGAGATAAAAAAGAGAAATTAACAATTATTCATTTCAAGAACTTCTGAAGGGTAGTGATTTTATGAAAAGTATCACGATCAGTATTGTTACTTGTACTTTCAATAGCGAAAAATATTTGAAAAACGCTTTGAAAAGTATTGAGAGCCAAACTTACCAGCCAATTGAACATATCATTAATGATGCCTATTCGACAGACTCAACTTTAGAAATCATCCAGGAATATATTGAACGAAATAAAAACCGATACAGCATTAAATTCATTCAATCAGAACCAAAAGGAGTTGGTAATGCTTTAAATGTTGCAACAAAAGAAGCAACAGGTGAAATCATCCATTATTTACATTCCGATGATTATTACCTTAATCAGGGTTCGTTGGAAAAAATAGCGGAAATCTTTAAAAATAGACCAGATCTTGTGTGGCTCACCGGTAATTTCTTAATCGAATTAACAGGAAGAAGGGTGGTCATTCCACAAACACGTTTACTACGCATGAATCCAAAAACAGTCCTCTCCTTC
>DMDF01000208.1:1531-4886 GCA_003446605.1 Anaerolineaceae bacterium | reverse complement strand
AAGCGAGATTTTGTTCAGACGTATGGAGGTTTTAACGAGGGCAAAAATGAGGTTGTGGAATACAGTCTATGGCTAAACATGGTAAAAGACTATCGTCCGCTCATCATTGATGATGAGTATACCGTTTTCATCATCCATAAGGGGAGTACCTCAACAGGTAGTTTTCTAAAATTCTTTAAGGCAGTCATGAGAGCATTCAATACTCAAAGAAAAGAAAAAGTCTTTCCATTAATTGGATACTATGCCGATAAAAGTTTTTACACCCGATTGAAATTGTTAATGAAAAAGACAACAAAAAGCCTCCCTTCATTGATATTTTGACCAGCACAGAAACCAGGAAGCATATGCGCATTATTGAGAATTTTATTTACTCATCTTTATTGGATTTTGGCTACAAAAGGGATTAATGACTCACTCGGAAATCAAGCCGCCGCACGTTCTTTTCCTGTTTTCTGATACAGGGGGAGACCATCGCAGTGCAGCAGAAGCGATCTCCGATGCCCACCTCGATGCAACCCTGGTTGTGGTGACGGGGCGAAGCCATAAGCTCATGGCACAACTTGAAGCTGAGAATTGGTCGCTCCCCACCTTCATTTACGGATTTACTCACGAGATGCCCAATTTTATGCGCACCGCGGATATTCTGTTAACCAAAGCTGGACCCGGCAAGATCAGTGAAGCCTATATCCGGACTTCCGATGATTCTTTACGGCTGTATGCCAGGTCAGGAAGATGGTAACGTTTCGTATGTGGTCAACCAGGGCGCAGGTGTCTGGGCACTAGAGCCCAATCGGATCATAGAGGTATTGCACAATTGGCTCGATCATCCCACTGAACGTGAAAAGGTTGCCGTCAACTGCCGCCGCTTGGCCAGGCTGGATGCATCACACTTGGTCGCGCGCCATCGCAAATCAACAGGGTGTGACTGAAAGAATAATATGAAGGATGTTGGTATATGAAAACAAACAGATATTCACATAAAACGTCGCTGCAAGGTCGAAATAACCCATGCTTAACCATCATCATTCCTACGTTAAATGAAATTGCGTATCTACCCGGTTTGTTTGATGCTCTGGATGTGCAGACTCGTCCTCCAAATGAAGTTATCGTAGCGGATGCTGGTTCGACGGACGGCACATTAGAACTGGCGCGAACACGCGGCGTGCGAGTTGTACGCGGTGGAATGCCAGCAATTGGGCGCAACGCGGGAGCTCGTGCAGCTGGGGGGTATCTCCTACTCTTCCTCGATGCCGATGTGCTGCCACCGCCCGATTTCATTGAACGTGTTTTGGAAGAATTTGAACGTAAAGAATATGATGTCGCCACATGCTTCATTACAGCATTAGGTGAAAACCCTTTGGATCGGATGATTTGCATGGGTACAAACCTGTATTTCCGGATCATCCAACCAGTTTCCCCTCATGCTCCCGGTTTTTGCATCCTTTCGAAGCGTATTGCCCACGAAAAAATGGGTGGATTCGATGAATCACTTACCTTAAGTGAGGATATTGATTATGCCCGCCGTGCAAAACGTTGTGGAAAGTTTGGATTCTTATCCAGCACCCGCATTCCAGTCTCAATGCGGCGAGTAGGGAAAGAAGGACTTGTGGGACTTGGCTTGAAGTATGCCTGGTGTGAGATTTATGCACTGATGGGAAAACCGGTACGCAATGTGCCATTCGAGTATGAATTCGGAATGTTCAGTCCACCCACGAAGTCAAACCGTTTGGAATTTCTTCAAATAAGAAGATTGCGCCATCGATGGAGCAAATTAGTGTCTCCAATGCAAAAATTCATACGCAATTTACAAGGGCAACTAGGTCGCTGAAAGGTATCTGCAAGGGTGTATTTCAGGCGAGAGTGCTTCCCATGAATTTAGAAAATGCCAAGAGAGTAAAGAAACAATCATCATGTTCGTAAAATCACGTTCCATACGTCATTGGCGGCGTTACCGTGAAATTGTTGGCATCTTTGTGCGGCACGGCTTTGGCTTTGCCTTTAACCAACTGGAACCAGACTGGAATTCTTTCCGCCATTTCCTAAGGCTTCCAGCACGGAAGAAACCTTCAACACCTTCCGAAGACCTGGCTATGCATTTCCGTTTGGCATTGGAGGAACTGGGACCAACTTTTATCAAACTTGGACAGATCCTCTCTACTCGCCCTGACCTGCTTCCACCACCTTACATTACCGAATTGAGCAAACTGCAAGATAATGTACCCCCAACGCCTTGGGGCTTGATCCGGGAGGTGTTGATTCGTGAACTTGGTCGAGAGCCGGAGCAGGTGTTTTTAATAATTGATCCGCAGCCGATGGCGGCAGCCTCGCTGGCTCAGGTTCACGCCGCGAAACTGCCGGATGGTCAGGAGGTGGTTGTCAAAGTTCAACGGCCTGGCATCTCTGTTGTGATCGACACCGATCTTGAAATCCTATCATCGCTGGCGAAGCGAGCACAGACCACCCAGTGGGGAAAGGTCTACGATTTTGTCAGTATAGCCTATGATTTCGCCTTCACCTTAAGGAATGAATTGGATTATCGCCGTGAAGGTCGGAATGCTGACCGATTTCGGGAGAATTTTGTTCATGAATCTCATTTATATATTCCAGACGTTTATTGGGAGTATAGCAGCCAATGCGTATTAGTGTTGGAACGCATTCATGGCATCAAAATTGACGATCTCCCTGCATTAGATGAGGCTGGTTATGACCGACATCGGATAGCGTTGCACAGCGCACGTGTCATTATCAAAGAAGTGTTGGAAGATGGTTTTTTTCACGCTGATGCTCATCCTGGTAATTACATTGTGATGCCGGGAGAGGTAATTGGTGTAATGGATTTCGGTATGGTTGGCTACTTAAGAGATCGGGATCGCCTCGATCTCATTCGACTCTATCTTGTCGCTGTTGCGTTGGATGCTGATGGAATCGTGGATGAACTTATCCGGATGGGTGCTGCAGGCGCTGAAGTTGATCGAACCGGGTTGGCGCGTGATATTGGTCGCCTTCTCAATAAATATCATGCCCTCCCTCTTAAAGACATTCGTGCCGGGGAAGTCGTGGAGGAAATAATGTCAATTGCCTTTCAACATCGCCTACGTCTGCCAAGCGATCTTTGGCTTTTAGGGAAGACGTTAGCCATGATGGAGGGGATTGGCTTGAAATTAGATCCTGAATTCAATGTATTTGCAGTAGCCCAACCCTTTGTGCAGCGATTATTGTGGAACATGGCAATACCCAACTCGGGGTGGGTTCGGGCAGCCTTGCTCGGCGGGGCTAATTGGGTTGAGTTGTTCAAACGCTTGCCTCGAATTGGAAACCGAATGTTGGACCGTATTGAGCGGGATGAGCCTTTTAG
>DMDF01000208.1:0-1347 GCA_003446605.1 Anaerolineaceae bacterium | reverse complement strand
TGGTCTTAATCATCAGTTTGGGAATGTGGCTGTTTATTTTGTTATTGCGGTCCAGAAATAAATGATTGCTTTTCCGGAAAAGTCGCAAAGATGATAAAAATTCTGCAATTATTTCCACCCCATCGTCGAAGAAAGGCAAGGAATTGATCTTTCTCTCAATGAAAATACGCTTTCTTGGTCATTCCTGTATTGAAGTCATTAAAGGTTAAGTTAGTACCCTTCCAAATTTTGAATAAGGCAATTCAATTCATATGGTATCCAGGCACACAACTTTATCTTCTGGATATCACCTATCCCCCGGCAGCCCAGTATTTGCATCATGTGTTAAAAACTTGGGATTAAATCAAGGCCTGTCATTGATGTGTGTAGATTCAAATGAAAAGTTCATGCTCCTGCAGGAAAATTTTGAATTGCGCCTTGAACCACATGAAAGCCGCTGGTTCAGGGTTTTGGCGTAAAATTTAGTAGAATTATTTCAAAAATTAATATATAATATAAATTAGCGATCAAGGTGAGTTGTGGAGGAAAAAATGATTGGGAAGAACATGAAGCCTGCCATTGCTATTCTGTTTTTCACCTGTATTTTATTATTGTCTGCCTGCGCTCTTTCAGAGTTTGAATCAGGCCTGGGGGAATTTTTTGAGGGCATTTTACCTGCACTAGCCAACGCCTGGGATGAAACGGTTCAGTATTTTGAGGGGGTTGCAATTGGGTTTGAGAACATGTTGAAAGGGATGCTGGCAGGCTTATCCGGGATTGGCCAGGGTTTGCGGAATATGTTTCGCGGGTTCCCCATTCGCTAATTTATTGCACTGGTAACAATCGCCAAACAGGGATACATTATTTAGGCAGGGAAAATTTTAGATTTTATATCGTAGAGAAGATTAATACCTGGGGGAAATCAATCCTTATTACAGAGGTTTTATTGGATATTACCCCAAGATTATCGCCTCTTACGCTCCGTTTGCGATCCTTTTTTTATGAAGAAGAAGTTTGTTAAGTTTGCCGCCGTTCCTCTTGTCTTCCCAGATGTATTGGTCGCGAAGCATGCCTTCGGCTAAGCGCACCTTTGATTCTGGCGGGGTGAAAGGTGCCTATTGTACTGCAGCTTACCTTTCTTTCACCAGATTTGTTGCACTTATGAGTTGAATCCAAGTTTTTCTGCCGGATATATTTATCCTCAGAAGATGATGAAAAGTTTACATGGATAATGATCTGTAATCTACAGCAGCCATTGGGCTTTGTCCAGGTCATCAACGACCAGGGCAAGATCCCCAGTGATGGTGAGATAGATCACTTCTATGTTAATATCATTATCTGCCATGCGGCGGGAGATCTTTCCTAAAG
>DMDF01000032.1:3235-5588 GCA_003446605.1 Anaerolineaceae bacterium | reverse complement strand
TAATTCAGAAACCCCAGCCGGTGCGGCACTCTTTGCTCGTTGGCCAGTATCTGGTAAAAATGGAGACGGTGCGCCTCCATGATATTTTGTTTCAGCCGGAGTCGATGCAGGATGGTCATCACCGCACCCACCCCGTAAACCATCAGGAGGCCGAGCCATATCAGGTTTTCCGTTTTGAGGATCAGCAACAGCAGCAGCGTCACAATCCAGAAGGCGATGGCCACGCTACCCACGTCACCGGCAAAGCATCTGGCTCTTTTCCGGAAGTTGAAGAAGAGGAACACGACGGATGCAATCATCGGGTACCAGATCAGGTCGGGATTTACAAAGTTGCCGTACGACAGGTTCACATACTGGAGCGAAGCCAGCACCGCGATGCTGTACAACCCCGTGATCCCGTTGATGCCATCCATAAAGTTATAGGCATTCACAATCCCGATAAACACGATGTAACCCATCACGATGGCCCACCAGGGATAGCTCCCGAAGACACCTGCCAGGTAAAAAGCGCAGCTCATTGCCAGCAGGTGGAAGAGCAAGCGCACTTTCTGTCCCAGTCCCCGCACATCGTCCATGAAGCTCACCCCCGCGATCAGCGTGATGCCGGCAAAGAACCAGAGCGATGAGGATGAGAAATGGAACATCAGGAACAGCAATGCTGCTACCCACCAGATAATGCCCCCACCCCGTATGGTAATGTAGTTGTGTGAACTCCGCTCGTTCGGTTTATCGATGATGTTAAACCGGTCCGCGATCCGGAAATAAAAAAGTTCTGCCGCAAGCAGCAAAACCAAGACGACCAAATATGTTGTTATAGCACCCATACTGCCTGTTATCAGAAACTATCCAGCGTCTTGCGCATCCCCTCCTGTGCTGAAAGAGGCATCTTCTCAATGCCCAACGCCCGTTTAATCTTCTCGTTACTTACCACGTAGTTCTCCGTCAGCTTCCGCAGCCGCTCCTTGTTCAGTGGCAGGTGCAATGACCCTCCCACCGAAGCTGCAGCGCTCATCATCCCCTTTGGAAACTTCCAGATATGCGCCTTTTTTCCGACCGATTCGCTGATCAGTTTTATCAGTTCGTTGGTCGATAACGGCTCGTCGTCCCCCACATGGTAGATACCGCTTTCAATATCTTCTTTCACGATCAGCTGCTCCACCACGTAGGAGATATTACCGATGGAACAGAACGAACGCCTGTTTTCATACGCCCCCAGCGGCCAGGGAATTCCTTTACGCACCACGTTGTACAGCAGGTTCAGATTCCCCTTGTTACCTGGTCCATGAATCATGCAAGGGCGCAAAATATAAATATTTTTTGTCCCGGCTCTTGAATCATGGTTCCAGGCTCTGATTATATACTCCTCCGCCCGAATTTTCGATTCACCATAAGGGCCCACCGGTGCTGGCACCACATCCTCCGTCAGTACCTCACCCGGCACGCTGTCCGCCGCCGCTTTCACCGAGCTGAAGAAAATGAAAGTCCGTGCATCCGATTGCAGGAAATAGTCAAATATCTTCTGCGTAAGGCCCGTGTTTACATCAAAATAAACCTGCGCTTCGCTTTCGTTCTTCGTATCGTGTGCTTTTCCCGCAAGGTGTACGATGGCATCCACCGGAGGCACTTTCCCCAGTTCGTCCCAACCGAAAGTCCGCTCCACACCTTCCTTCTCCGGCTGTTTTATATCCAACCCGAAAAGCGTATGGTTTTTACACCAGCTGTTTGTGAAATTGGTACCGACAAACCCGTTAATGCCGGTAATAAGAATCTTCATCGTGTGTAAAACTTCATTTTTTATTGTTTCCCGGGGCAATTCAATATTTTACAAATTTTCAGGAAATGCCAATGCTTCCTTCCATAACGGAGTAACAACTATAGTTGTAAATGTTTTTGGCAACGGCCCTTTAATCCACTGTATCAACCTTTATTACTTCGGGAAACCCTCCGTATTGCAAATATTCATCGAAAAGGTTCAGTATTTTGGGTTGATTCACAATAGCATCTTTGGGTTGGAACGTTACATTTTTCAAATTCAGAAACTCGGGGAACGAAAAAGGGTAGATGGTGGTTTCCAAACTTCGCCCTTTTAAATAGGTGGCAATTTTCTTCCATTTTTGCCTCTCTTATTAAAAGATACTTTGCAAATATAGCATTTTTTGCAAAGTAAGGTTTAATAAAAAGCACAATATGTTCTTCATATGACCTAAAGGTCACACGAAGACCTATTTAGTTTAAGGGTGAAATTAATCCACTATTATTCGTTTAACCCGAAGATCTGTTGCATCAACTGCCATTTCTGGTGAGATGCCTGTCCCGGTTTTGATACCTGGTATCTGGACATATGCGCTTCCCA
>DMDF01000032.1:1676-3012 GCA_003446605.1 Anaerolineaceae bacterium | reverse complement strand
CAGGTAGATTTGCATATCCAGGATTCCAACGCTGCGAATCCCCTCTTTGATCTCATTCCAAACATGCTTATGCTCCTCTACATATCCGGCGATCAATTCGGGATCGTCGTACAACTCCAGTGTTTGGCAATATCGTTTCATAACTGGCAGTTCATTCTAACGAATATCCAACAAAATACACTATGCTGATAGCTGACTGCTGAAAGCTTTTTCACGACCTGGACACCCGAAACCCTATCTTTGGCCACCATGTAAAGGTAACCCCCGCCGCCGGCACCGAGTAGTTCTTTTGCCGAAACTCCGTCCGTTGGGCATATAACCCGTATAAGGAACGCACCTGCAACAACCAGGTTGTACCGCTGCCCGGTCCCAGTCGTTTCTCCCGCGGGTCCGAGGTACAAAACCAATCCTTCTGGTTCCTGTTTACAGGGCTATATCCGGGTGAGTGAAGGTAAACATACCATCAGAGCTCATCAAAAAATCATTAGGAGAATGAATTAACTCGGTTTTCTTTAAGATCAACTGAATAGCTTCCTCAATTCTATTCAAAGCGAACAGAATACGTGCCGTATCAAACATAGGTCAGATCTTTAGAGAACTCATCACCAAAAGCTGTCCCTGAAAAATCCTTGCGCAAACGAATAAGATCAACTTTACAACCGAGTAAGTTTTCCAGTTCCCTTTTCATGCGAATGCGTATAAAAAGATTAGGTTGTCCCTCATAAGCAATATCCACATCACTATCTTCCTGTTGTTCATTACGGGCTACAGAGCCGAAAAGAGCCATTGCCGTGACCCCATATTTTCGTGCCGTATTCTCATAATACTCACGAATCAGTGAAATATACTCTCCTTTCGTTTTCATCAGCATGAATGATATTTACTTATCACAAATATAAGACTATCATTTTATATCAGCAATTTATTTTTACTCCTAATTTTTATTCATTTCCAGATAAAGAGGGTCAATGGTCATCAACTCCTCACATTTCAACCACTGCCGGGGTTTATAACCACCGACAGGGTTTCCCGGCTGCCACCTGCCCAGACCCATGTACGAAGCGTCTTGTCCCTTCCCCCTTTGGGGGAATAAGAAGGGGGCTTCTCTTTCCCGTTTGCAATAAAAAGTTGGGTGGGCGGGTGTCCGGCTTTTGGCAAACAGGCTATGCTCAAACGGTTTCGATTGCCAGGTGCGCACCACTTTGCCCTTGCTGTCCGAATAAATCAGGTTGCCATAGGTACAGTCCACCGGGTGGCTATTATATTTTGCCACAAAATTACACATAAAAAATCAAAAATTGCACAAAAAATGCTTTTTAAGAAGTCTGTCTATTAT
>DMDF01000032.1:0-1515 GCA_003446605.1 Anaerolineaceae bacterium | reverse complement strand
CACTCTGCCTGGCGGGGAAGCGTGGCTAGTCGTGTATTCTACCATTCCTCAAGGTTTCTCAGTAGCAGAATACATGATTTAAGTGAATAACTGGTGACTAATACCAAGAATGAAAAAGAATTTGTCAGAACGGTAACGTTTCCAGATATTTATTAGCCTCCGAGATGGATCTAAATTCAATATCAGATGATTTGCGAAAAAATATTTTTGCTGATTTTTCAGGTTTACGCTGGGTGGATTTAACCGCATCCAACATAGCTTTGATTTCGGGAGATAGATTTATAAGCTCAGCATTCATTTCCTCATTAGCCACAAATATATTGTAGAATTCATCCATGAAGCTTCGGGTTACAAAGTTTACATTGCTGAAATCAATTTTCGCGTCTGTCCAATTATTATTTACAAATTTGTCATATAAATCCCTTACCGCGGTTCTCGATTTCAAATCACGGCCAAGCTGTGCAGCAATATCAATGACTTTATCTTCCATATTGTAAAATTAATATATTCTTATCATTCAACAAAATTAATGTAATTGAAGCTCCTGTTCATATATGGTATACGCATTGCTACAATAGTACCATGCCATGTTGCTATTTCAGGTAAAGCTGAAAATTGATCGATGCCTCTGGAACTTAAATACAATGCATTTCCTGAAAGCATCACGAAATTTCCCGATAATCCGTTAACAAGCATGTTTTTAGAGGTTCTGATTCCGTAGCCTCTGTTTTCAGCATCCGGTAAATTCTTTGTAGAAATACCGGAATTAGCAGCCTTCATGGCTGATAAATGATCTATAAATTTATTTTCTTCCATCTTTAGATAACTCCCCAACAAAGTAATACCGTTATCTGCTATACATATATCCAAATAATTTTTTGCAGGATATGACTGACTAAATATATAACCTCTTTTTGAATCAGAATGTTCAACTATATTATCTACATTTTCCTCAATTAAATATTTTAAGCCAGTTGTAATGTTAGGTTGTAATTTCGCCTGATGAGATAACAAACTCTCAACAGCTGATAATATATCATTTCGTTCTCTCGTATATTCTTTATCAGTTGGAAAGCTTATAATTGGGATATACGTTTTAAATGAACATTTATCCAATAAGTTATGAAAAGCATTAAAACCCAATTCATCCGGTTTTAAACCGCCACTTCCAAATTTAATCGTATCTAAATACCCGTTATTGATTTGACAAATGATTTTTTTCGGACATCCACTTATATAAACTAACAGTGGGAGAATGAACAAGGGTGTAACAAAAACATCATTCTGAAAAACCAAAATATCTTCTTCATCCTCGCTTTGATGAATATGATCTATCACGCTTAAGACATCCTGTAACCCTTGCGAGAATTTATCTCCAATATTTGCAGATATTTTGATTTCCATTGTATCGTAAAAATTTGTCCATGCCGTTTTATTTCACAGGTGTAAACGAGTCATTTATTAAATGGTGAGTGAGCTTTTTCACGACCTTGACACCTGAAACCCTTTGTGGGA
>DMDF01000078.1 GCA_003446605.1 Anaerolineaceae bacterium | reverse complement strand
CACTTTTAGAGCGGCGAAAACACCTGAATGTCGAGCGATTCCTTCTGGGGCTCATGAGTTACACCACATTCCCGAAATAGCATTGGTAGCGGATCCAAACCACCAACATGATGGAAAGGGTCAATAAGGAACTGAAGCGGAGAACTAAAGTGGTTGGGGTGTTCCTGAATAAGGTATCTTTCCTCCATTTGGCCGGATCCATCTTGATGAACATTAACGAGGAGTGATTCCTGGCAGAAGGGATTTGACGACGCGAACAGAATGATCGGGCAAGGAGACAAGGTTCAGGCAAATTACAGAAGATCTGAAACGTTACCTCAGGTGCAGATTCAGTGCCGCAACAGTATGAGCGCAACAATCTTTGGGTTTCCGATGGCTCTTCCTTGCTGACTCCTCAAAGAGTATGGCCGGTTCGAAAGTTAGAGGATGCTGGATCAGTATATAGAATGTCATCGAACTGCCAAAAGTTGTTTTCCAGTATTTTCATTTAACACCCGATATAAACATAGAACGGCCTCTGGTGTAGAGGGAAGTTCAGTTGTATATCTCAGCGTTACTACAGTAGATTTTATTTCTACCGTATAGTCTATATGCTAAAGAAAATTTTTCAGGATTGGATTCACTATGATACGTGACGTAACTGTTGTCGCGGTAATTATTAAATCCAATATACACATATCCCCCTTCTTTTGGAAACAGTCCTGTTCCTGCTAGTATTGGCGAGAGCAGTAATGCATAGCCACGAATTTCACATGCCCTATAGACGTCAGTGTATACATATGAATTATCTATACGAGTTTTAGAGATCCACTTGGCTGCAGCTACATTTTCGACTGGTATTGGACTATTAGCATAATACGAGTCTTTATTCGCAAAACTGCTAGATTCTATAGGATAATTAAAGTCCAAGTGAAGATTTTTGTTGTGTTCGGTGACCTCGAATATTACCCCCGTGTTAAAGAGAAAGTATGGTATAACCAAGAGTATGATCATAATAGGTATGATCTGAAAAGAACTTAATAACTCAGGGTTAAAAACTCGTGCAAAACCTCTAATTAGCACTAATAAACCTATGATGCATAATGGTGAAGCAATTATCAGGACCAAATGGTAGATTCGATCCATATTCATACTACTTGCAAAAAACGGGACGACTAAGGATACAATTAAGATAGAGAAACTTGCAACCCAGAATAGAATCATGTTACGGTCAATTTTTGTAGTTTTGTAGCTGAGCAATAGAGAGATAATTCCTAAGACAATGAAGATCTGTGTGCCAAGTTGCCATAGATGACCTAACGAATGCCAGAATGGAATTTTCAGGATTTCAGATCCTAATGCGCTCTGAAGATCAGTATTTGTGCTTATTGCAGGGGTTATCGCCTCATCGAGGACTGCACTTACAATTTTCTCTCCAATATTCACGACTGCACCAAATGCTCCAGAGAGCGTTATATAACTATACCAAGTAAGTGCTATAACACAACTAAATAGCAAAACTTTTAAATTTAGTTGCCCTCTTTCGAAAGAGAGGATCTGTACTAAAATATAACTGAACAGCAAGATAATCAAAAAAAGATATGTTGTAGCATAATGGGACACAACTAGTGACGCCACCCAAAGAACAGACAGTATGTTTCTTTGAAAGTGATTCAACCGATCATTGGTGACAGTTAAGAAGAACAGAGCAAAAAATAGTTCCGCAATCTGTTGTCTTGGCAACCATTGCAACGTCTGGAAATAGGGGTAAAACGACATAAATATGATGACTGAAAAAAACGCGTAGTAACTCCCAATTTTTTTTCTAAAGGTCTCAAACATTATTACAGGTACAAAAGAGAAAATGATAGGGAAAATGACTTTATAGACCTCAATACCTTCCATTAGGAGCACAGCTGAATATATTGTGGGCAACACCACAGTACTCAGCATTGTACTAGTAGGAGAAGGATACATGCTCGGATCCCAATATCCATTTATCTCAGATAATTTCAGATAGAATAATTCCAAGTGTATATCACTGCCAAATAATACTGACGATGAAAGCGTGCGAATCAATATAATGGCGATGCTAATGGCGAATAGCATATGCGGATAGTAATTTTCTGATATGACCTTCTTATAGGCTATAAATATAACACAGATGCTTATCAGAATCAATAAAACTACGCAGAATATACTACTTTGATAATACTTTATCGTTAATCCACCCAAAACTCCAAAAAGAAGGATAAGCAACACGCACATTATTGGGATGACAGTCATTTTGTTGTAACAGTTCGATAGTATGCCTCGAATCGAGAAATTCATGCCACCATAAAAAAACACCAATACAGTTAGAGTTGCTATCACACAATTTATTGCAAATAGAATTGGAATGACTGATAGGGGTCTTGATATTCCCATATTTGGGCCCAAAAAATTAATCAGAAATCCAATGAACATAAGGAGAGAGATGCTTATTCCCACTGAATAGATTATTTTTCTGATCAAACTAAAGTTATTTGGTACAAATAGCTTGATCATCAATGCTCCAGGAAGAATTGTTAGAAGAATAAACCCCAAAAATTGCCTATATAAGGGGATATTAAGTACTATTGCGACATCTG
This sequence comes from Anaerolineaceae bacterium, assembly GCA_003446605.1. GTDB lineage: Bacteria > Chloroflexota > Anaerolineae > Anaerolineales > Anaerolineaceae > UBA4781. The sequence continues at coordinate 2,131 of DMDF01000078.1, read as the reverse complement.
CTATTATAACAAAAGATATTACAGCAATGATATTAATCACACAGTTATCTTCTTTCATAGTCCCTCCCCTCCTAATATTATGGACATACTTCTATGTCACAAAAACACTATTTCATTGACCGATATTATAGTATCACCCTGTGTTCGGATTAATTTATGCTATTTAAGTATTGAATGACTTCCTGAGACATAATAGAAAGCCAATTCCACTTTAACTCACTCATTTCACAGACTTTTGATAGATATCATATAATGCCACCGTAACACACTCCCATGAATACTTTCTAACTTCCTCTCTATTATTTGTAGATATTTTTGTTCGAACTCTATCATTCTTCAGTAACAATAATACCTTTTCCGCAATGCTATCCGGATTTTTTGCATCGACTAGATACCCATTTACACCGTCTTTAATGACATCGGGTATCCCATCAACACGGGAGGCAACTATAGGCAAACCACAGGCCATCGCCTCCAAATTTACAATTCCAAAACTCTCAGATAAGCTCGGCAGGACAAAAATATCGGCTCTACATATATATTCTGGAACCGCCTCACTGGGGACTTGTCCAATAAATTCCACATGCGAACTTATATTTAAATCTTCAGCCAACCTTTCTAGTTGCTTCCGATCGTCCCCATCTCCTACGATAGTCAAGAAGGCATTAGGTGCCTCATCCAGAATCTTTTGCATCGCCCTGAGCAGGTATTGAACACCTTTGATAGGATGTAAACGACCGACAAATACAATGTTCTTTGAATTTCTGCTCCCTTTAGAACATGTTGAAAAATTGTGATACAATTTTAAATTAATCCCATTTGGGATGACATAAGTTTTACCATTATATATGTCGTGCAATTTTACTTGCATATTTTTTGTTAGAGCAATTATTGCTGATGCATTTTTAAGTATCGATTTACCCACGACTCTGGTAAACAAGTCAGGCATATATATCTCAGATCCTTGACACCATACAACGTATGGTATTTTCAGGAATATTTTTGAAAACAAGGCAGGCATACCCATATTTAGGGCCTGAACGTGAACGATGTCAGGTTTAATTTTATGAACCTCAAACAAAATTCTTAACCAGAATGAAAGACCCCCTATAATCTTGATTCTGGAAGATGAGATTCGGTGAACATAAAACCCATTTTCCTGGTTGAGATATGGCAATCCTTCATCGTGAGACGTGATAATATGAACATCATGTCCAATTTTTGCTAGGTGCTCAGCGATGTTCTGTGTTGCAATCTCCGTTCCAGCAACCCATTTCGGCAAGAAATAAAAGACAATAATTACTATTCTCATTTACTACCACTTACATCTGGCCTATTAAGAGCTCATATATTGATTGCACCTGTGGAAACAGTAGTTAGGCTTATATCAGGCATTTGTGGATATAAGATACCTTAGATAGTTCTTATCAAAGTGTACTTACTACCATAAAGGTTTATGCAATTTACTACTGTGTTGCATAGTCTTTCCCTTGGTTCCCCTGCCGGTATCCGTCGGCACTCGCTCAGGCCCAGTACTTCGCTAGGATGCAGTAGGACGGGAATTCCTTTCACCATCCCCCCAGCGATGCCCAGATCGCCTCTGGTAACGTCTCAAATTAACTGTAATTTGCCTGAGCCCTGTCTCCTTGTCTCAGTAGTTCTCTAATTCGAGACCCGGCATACTCTTTGCCGCACCGGGAAAACCAGCGCAAAGTCGAAAGATTTATATGGATTTCAGGCATCACTTCATGCCTCTCATCCAAAGGAAGAGAACGACCTGCAATAAGAATAGCCATCTGAAACCCAAAGAATGTTGTGCTTGTGCGGTCGCGGCACTGGATCAGCACCTGACCATCCCAACCCAGGGACGGCTCACCCAAACCGACCAGTTCCAGGCTTAAGTGGGGATGGCCGCAATGAGCCAGTCGGTTCACTCGATCACCGGGTTTCTGGAGCATAAGAGCACTGCTATCCTCACCCACTTCGTGCACCACGTTCTGAAACTCGGGAACGCGTATCAGTTTGCGATCGACTACACCAACGATCCCTCTACAGAACGACCTCCAGCGAGAATGAATCCTACATTGTGAGAAGTAAACGCAAAAAATCGGGTAATGTCCTTGAATAGCAT
>DMDF01000204.1 GCA_003446605.1 Anaerolineaceae bacterium | reverse complement strand
TGGTGGAAGATTATGAATATATCAACAACCGGAACGGAGAAATTAAAATCAGAGATGCTCAAGGTAATTATATTTTCTATGATAAACCGGAAGATGCATTTGCCAACAAGGATCCACGGCTCTGGGGAACAGTGATCTATCCGGGATCTGTTTTCAAGGGAATGCCGGTGGTATTGCAGGCTGGTCAAAAATATTTTGATGGAGATGTCTGGAAATTATTAACCAGTGAACCGGGTAAGAGAGATGAAAATGATGTACTGATTACTTCCGTGAATGGGCCTACCACCACCAATGTGCAGTATGTGAACAAAACGGGCTTTTTCTTCCGCAAGTTTTTGGACGAGACACCCAGTGCATCTACTCGCGGACGCCGAAGCGAAATGTGGTTTCCCCGTTTCCGGTTTGCCGAAGCCGTGATGATTGCTGCTGAAGCAGCCTATGAACTTGACCAGCCTGCAAAGGCGCTCGATTATCTCAACCGGATTCGTAACAGGGCCGGTATTCAGCCACTGGAGGTGGTCACCTTCGAAGATATTGTACGGGAAAGAAGGGTTGAGTTTGCTTTCGAAGATCATCGTTACTGGGATCTGAAGCGATGGCGTTTAGCTGATCAAGTCTGGAACGGCGTGCAGAACGATCCGCAGGCACAGCAGTGGGCATTGTTCCCTTACCTCGTGAATGATCCGGGTAATCCTAATAATGGAAAATGGGTGTTCGACAAACTGGCAACGCACATGTCGCCCTATCCGAGAAAATTTGAGATGAGAAATTACTACAACTTCATTGATCAGGGATGGATTAATAACAATCCCAAGATTGTAAAGAATCCTTACCAATAAATTATAAAAAACGAACATATGAAACGATACAGATTTATTCTTTTGTTCATGATAGTGTTATTCACTGTCACCAGTTGCGGTCTGGACAATTACGATGCTCCACAATCCAGATTGCATGGCAAGATTACTTACAATGGAGAGGAACTTGGGCTTCGGGGTACCGGTGAAGCGGTTCAACTCCAGCTATACCAGGATGGTTACCAACTGAGGGATTATATTCGTGTCTATGTCGGTCAGGATGGGTCTTTTGAGGCACTCCTCTTTGATGGAGTTTATAAGCTGGTAACCAGGGACAAAAATGGACCATGGGTCAACAACCGCGACACTGTCGTGGTAAACCTGAAGGGTTCAGCAGAGGTTGAGGTGCCGGTAACACCTTATTTTACCATCTCCAATGAATCGATCTCGCTGAGCGGAAATGTGCTGAACGCTACGTTTAATGTGAACAAAATTGTCTCTACGGCTAACATCGATTATGTGACTCTGTTGGTCAACAAAACTTCTTTTGTGGATGATGCCACTTACATAGCACGTAAAGATTTTAGAAACCAGCAACCCGGTTCGCTGAATCTGGCAATGGATTTGTCTAATAACACCAATGTGGCTGCTGCCAAGGCTCTTTTTGCCCGGGTTGGTGTAAGAACTGTGGGTGCGGATCAGGCAATCTATTCGGATATCGTTCGTCTCAAATAATAAAAAGTGTTCAAAAGAGAAGTCGTAGTATGTTACGGCTTCTCTTTTACAATGATAATTTTATTTTAAAATCTTAGTGGTAAAAAAAACTTCTTTATTTCTCTATCTCATTTGCCTAACAATGATCACTTTGTTATCATGTAAAATTTCTCACCGGTACGGAGAGAAATTAAATTCAGGTGACCTGATACCTCTGGCTGATCCGTTTATTTTATTGTATGATGATGTTTATTATGCATACGGAACCAATGCAGCCGATGGGATCGAGGTTTATACATCAGAAAATTTGAAAGAGTGGCACAAAATACCTGAACTTGCGTTGCACAAAGACAACTCTTATGGCGAAAAATGGTTTTGGGCTCCGGAAGTTTGTTATATAAACAATCGGTTTTATATGTATTACTCTGCCGAAGAGCACATCTGTGTCGCTGTATCCGATTCGCCTCTGGGACCTTTCAGGCAGGAGCAGCAGAAGCCAATGCTGGAAGGAGAAAAGACAATTGACAATTCGCTGTTTATCGACGACGATGGTAAGCCCTATCTCTTTTTTGACCGTTTTAATGATGGACTCAATATCTGGGTGGCAGAACTGGAAGAGGATCTGATGACTATCAAAAATGAAACCATGCATCCCTGCATTCATGTCTCACAGAAATGGGAGGAAGTATGGCCGAGGGTAAATGAAGGAGCTTTTGTCATCAAACATAATGGTGTGTACTATATGACATATTCTGCAAACAGCTACGAAAGCCCTTTTTATGGAATTGGATGCGCTACAGCGACCAACATCATGGGCGAGTGGATCAAATATCCGCACAATCCCTTATTGCAGAAACCCGGAAACCTGGTAGGGGTAGGGCATAGTTCTATGTTCAAAGACAAAAATGGAGATTGGAAAATTGTATTTCATGCACACAACAGCATCAACAATATTCATCCAAGAAAAATGTATATTAGTTCAGTGGAATTTAGAAAAGCTGACGATGCAGATAAATTATATATTGACCCGAATTTCGATACTCCTTTTTTGGTGAGAGATGCTCATATTGAATAAATTGATTATAGAAAAATAAAAAATGATCAAAGTTAATTTTCCATTTATTTTTGCGTTCTTGATGATCGCTAACTTATCTTCTTGTAGTAATGTAAAAGATGAAGCTCCTGTTATTGCCACTGATCTCACCACGACCCTTCGTGGCCCATCGTATCCCCTGGTTACTGTTGATCCTTATTTCAATGCATGGTCCAATGCCGACAATCTGTATGATGATCAGGTGCGTCACTGGACAGAAAAAGAGTTTCCGTTGTTGGGTGCCTTGCGGGTAGATGGAGAGGTCTACCGGTTTATGGGGGTGGAGAAGCTACCTCTCAAACCAATCCTCCCCTCGGTACATGAGGAAAAGTGGGAAGGAAAGTATACCTTCGATAAACCCAATGGTGAAGGATGGAAATCCATCGACTTCAATGATGCTTCCTGGAAAACAGGTGCCGCAGCCTTCGGCACACAAAATGAACCGGACCTGTCTACTCTTTGGAATACCAAGGATATCTGGATCAGAAGAGTTTTTTATTTAGAAGAAGACGCTAAGGGAAAGGACATTTATTTGCACTATTCACACGATGATATTTTTGAGTTGTTTATCAACGGTGTGCAGGTCGTAGGAACCGATTACTCCTGGAAATACGATATACAACAAGAGCTGCCGGACGAGGTGAAAGCCACCCTCAACAAAGGAGAGAACATCATCACAGCACATTGCCATAACAGAACCGGAGGGGGGTATGTAGATTTTGGGCTGTACGAGAAAGTGACCGATAAAGAGTCATTTGTCAACACAGCTGTACAAAAATCAGCCAGCGTGCTGCCCACACAAACGATCTATACCTTCGATTGTGGCCCGGTGGAACTGGATGTGGTCTTTACCACCCCTCTGCTGCTGGACGACCTGGACCTTGTTTCACGGCCGATAAGCTATATCACTTACCAGGCCAGGTCGAAGGACGGGGCATTGCATGATGTACAGGTCTATTTTGAAGCGACACCCCAATGGGCTGTTAACAATGTTAGTCAGCCTGTTAATTATGAAAAAATAGTGAAAGAAAATCTCTCATTTCTCAAAACCGGAACCATCGAACAACCAGTCCTGCAAAAGAAAGGCGATGATGTGCGCATTGACTGGGGATATTTCTACCTCGCCGGAAATAATGAGAAAACGGCCGCGATCAATTTCGGCGATTACTGGGACACAAAAAAGGCATTCCAGACGACAGGCCGAATTCAGGATCAGCAAACGGGGCAGTTATCTGAAAAAATCAATCAGCAGATGACGGTTCTGGCATACAGCAAGGATCTGGGACGTGTGTCGGACGATTATACTGCCGGCTACATCATGCTGGGTTACGACGACATCTACTCCATACAGTATTTTGGGAAAAACCTGAAGGGTTATTGGACCAACGACGGTACCGTGGATATTTTACAAGCGTTTAAAAAAGCAGAGACCGATTATGCTTCGATTATGAAACGTTGCGATGATTTCAACCGCACCATGATGGCCGATGCTGTCGAATCAGGTGGCGTAAAATATGCCGAATTGTGTGCTCTTGCTTATCGTCAGGCAATATCAGCCCACAAGCTGGTAAAGGATGAAAACGGAACGCTCCTGTTTTTCTCGAAAGAGAACAACAGCAATGGATCCATCGGTACGGTAGATATAACTTATCCCTCCTCCCCCTTATTCCTGATTTATAATCCCGATTTGGTAAAAGGGATGATGAACCCGATTTTCTATTACAGCGAAAGTGGCAGGTGGAGCAAGCCTTTTGCAGCACACGATGTAGGTACTTATCCGATTGCTGGCGGGCAGACCTACGGCGGGGATATGCC
>DMDF01000007.1 GCA_003446605.1 Anaerolineaceae bacterium | reverse complement strand
TTTGGAGAATTAACAATCAGCGAACCAATGCCAACACCCATTATTCGTCAATTAAAGGCAAATATGAAGGATGATGTTGAAGTCACAATTCTGGACTCACCGCCTGGTGCTTCCTGTTCTGTTGTGGCCACACTTCATGATGCTGATTATGTCATCCTTGTTACTGAGCCCACACCTTTCGGATTACATGATCTAAAACAAATGATTGGGGTAATCTCTGAGACAGGATCCCTGGCAGGTGTCATAATCAATCGTGATGGCATCGGTGATTCGGCTGTTGAAGATTTTCTTTCAAAAAATGGCTATCCAATCTTGATGAAAATCCCGTATCAAGAGAATATTGCCGAAGGTCTGGCCTCAGGGAAACTATTAATAGATATCATCCCAGAATTTGAAGATGCTTTCTTAAACCTTTATGAGATGATCAAAGATCAAATCCATAAGGAGATACATCATTGATGTTGTCTCAAAACAAAGTTGTAAAACAATTAGTCATCCTGAGTGGAAAAGGCGGCACCGGGAAAACGAGTATAACAGCCGCCCTGGTTCACCTGGCTTCTCAATCGCCAACAAAGAGCATATTTGTTGATGCTGATGTGGATGCAGCCAATCTTGCGTTAGTCACCAGCGCAGAGCACCTGGAACAGCATGATTTTATCAGCAGTAAATTAGCGCAAATAGATCCAGAACGATGTAATCTATGCAATGAATGCTATGAAGTTTGCCGCTATGACGCGATCGAATTGCCCACAGAAACATATCCCTCATATCGAGTCATTGATTTATTATGTGATGGATGTGCCTCTTGTGTATACAGCTGTCCACAATCAGCAATTAAGATGATCGACCAACAAGATGGTGTATGGTTTTTTTCTTCCTCACCTTATGGACCTCTCTTTCATGCTGAACTTTTCCCAGCAGCAGAAAATTCAGGAAAATTGGTTACCCTGATCCGACAACATGCAAGACAATTCACTGAAAATGATGGGAGTCATCCCCTGATAATAATTGATGGGCCTCCTGGTATCGGCTGTCCAGTCCTTGCTAGCAGCACAGGTGTTGATCTGGCTTTATTAGTTGCAGAACCTGGATTATCAGGAAGTCACGACTTGCAACGAGTGGTACAAACACTAGAACATTTCGAAATACCCCAGGTAATTTGCATTAATAAAGCAGACCTTTATGAAAAAGGCGTGGAAGAAATCAAGCATTTTGCAGAAGAAAATAATATCCAAATTATAGGTGAACTTCCTTTTGACACATCTATACCAAAAGCCATGGTTCAGTCCAAGCCCGTCACAGAATTTTCACCCAACAGCCCTGCTTCCAATGAAATTAAAAAGCTTTGGGAAAAACTTCAAAAAATATTATTTGATTAATGAATTTAGCAAGGGAATATTAAATAATTAATGGACAATGAAGTCATTCAATTTCGAAAAATAGGCACACTGTATTCGCCCCATAAAAATACCCAGGACATGCCCCGACAGCCAAAGTTTGCGAAGGGCATTCAAGGAAAAGTAGTCCTTGAACCAGAGTTTACTGAAGGTTTGCGTGATTTAGAGGGATTTTCACATATCTATTTGATTTGCTATCTTCACCAGATTAAAGGCTATAAACTTACAGCAATTCCCCCCTTAGATAACAAACCCCACGGAGTATTTGCATCGCGATCCCCTAATCGACCTAATCCTATCGGTTTGTCTGTTGTGAAATTGATTTCAATTCAAGATAATGTTCTAACCATTGAAGATGTTGATATTTTGGATGGCACACCTGTACTTGATATCAAACCACACAGTCCAACTTTTGATACAAGTGAGAAAATGCGGTTTGGGTGGATTGAAAACACGAATGAACAAGAATAACTCATTTGTCATGCCCTTAAATAACGGGACAACAATTAAGCTAAACCATCACTTGATTGAAAAATCTAAAGATTTATATCCAAATTATCGATAAAATTTAGTTAAAATTTTTGATAAAGGACGCCTTCGCATCAGTCTGACTAACAAGGGAATACGATTCTGCATACCTCGCTCGTTCATTGTTTGCTGACAGGGATCGCATTGTCCACAAGGAAATTTACCAAAAATCGGTTGGTGACAGAACCAGGTCTTTTTCATGATGCCAAGCCAGCCATTTTGCCTGGCAGCATTTAACATATCTTGCTTGGTCAAGTGAAGAATTGGAAATTTAAAGCGCCTGAAAAGCACATATTCAGGCTCATTTAATAAGGATTTTTTATATACAAGTTCTCCATTTTTTTGATCGTTTTCAAAGAAAGGTGAAAATCTACAAGGCAGTGCGGGATTTCCCAATTTTTGAACGCATAATTCCATATTATCAATATCAAATTGTTTACAAAATCTTGCCAACCAATCATATTGGTTTCCTAAATGTTGCTTTTCATTAGCTTCTTTGAACGCTTTCTCAATATCCGCATCTTCCTGAATATCAGATAATTCAATTCTAATTGTTGGTAAAAATTGATCCCTTGTGGATGGGTATTTTTTGTAAATCAATTTTCGAATTTCATCCATCCTTTTCATTTCAAGCGCATGAGATGGACGATTTGGATCGATAATGTAATATGTTTGAACAATTTTCTTTTCTTTTATCAGGATCTCCAACAGACGGTATGTTGAATCCCAACCCCCCGTCCAAAATAAGTTTATCTTTGATGCCTTGTGGTTTGTTTCCATTTTATGCTTTCTTGCAAGATTCAAATAGAATATTTTTTGTCTTGTACACGCATAGATTTACTAATTATCTGACAAAGGTTCGTAAAAGGACCGAGTCGTCACTGACAGTAATCGTATAAGGACCCAGAGCAGCAGGCAATAATACAAAATTGACTGGATCAAGCTCAATATCATTGACCTCTACACCTCCGCTTAAGACTCCCCAAATCTCAAGCGTTGATCCATCACAAACACCAGAATAGGTACCACCGTTTTCAATCCTTATGCGTTCAGTCGTGAAATACTGGTTGTCACACAATCTTTCTGAGGTCCACCCATCACCACGCCTAAAAGTTTGCACATCCGGTAAAGAAGCGCTGACCTGTGTAAAATTTATTACATCCAGCGCTTTGTCTAAATGTAATTCACGAGGTTTGCCGTCATCACCAAGACGATTCCAATCAAAAACACGATAGGTTGTGTTTGAATTTTGTTGAATTTCTGCAATCAATGCACCTTCTAAAATGGCATGAATTGTTCTCGATGGCACACAGATGTGATCGCCCTTTTTTATCGGGATATGATGAAGAAACTCGCCCAATGTACCATTATCTACAGCCTCGCGAAATGTCTTTTTATCAATTTGCTCATGAAAACCGTAAATGATTTCTGCCCCGGGTTCTGCATCAATTATTACCCACATCTCAAATTTCCCGAGCTCATTGCCCTCGTGCGTCATTGCATACCCATCATCGGGATGTACCTGAACAGACAGGGATTGGTTGGCGTCAATCAACTTAACCAATAAAGGGAATTTTCCACGATCCAATGCCCATTGATTATTGCTTCCAACCAGGCTTTCCCCGAGCTCTGAGAACAAATCACCCAAGGTTTGTCCTTTGTATTCCCCATTTTTAATGATCGACATTCCATCCTTATGAGCAGCAATCTCCCAACTTTCAGCTACTTTTGTGTTTTCGGGAAGCTCACGCCCCAGTTTTTCTAAATTTCTACCGCCCCACAAATAATGTTTCAGTAATGGGTCAAAAAGGAATGGATAAAAATCTGACATGGCTATTTCCCTTTTGTAATTATGAAAATGCATCTAAAAATATCTTATAGGATAATTGACTATACGAATTTACAGTTATTAACTTAAGGTGGTAAAATATTCAAGTTTTAATACTGTGCATATTTTTCCCTTTAAATAAACCGCATTCGGAATTAAACACCATTACTTTATCCTTTTTTGTAAGCACTCCAGGCTGCCATACCGACAATGCCTGCCTTTGTGCCGAGTCTGGCATTTAAGATCTCTACTTTTTCTACAGGCATCAGGAAGACACGCTCCTTCACCACTTTCTTGATTGGATCAAGCAGTAGATCACCTGCCTTGCCAACACCTCCGCCAATAACAACACGTTTTACACCCACAGATATCAAAATATTCGCGACACCAATACCCAAATATGTCCCTGCCCGTTCCCAGACTCCTAAGGCAAATTCGTCTCCCATATTCGCAGCTTTAGCCACAATTTCTGGCGTAAGCTTATTTAAATCGCCATCAATTAAATCAACAATTTTTGTAGCCCAACCTTGACGAACACCCCTTGCTGCTTCTGCTGCAATTGCTGGTCCTGAAGCATAAACCTCAATGCAGCCGTGATTACCACAACCACATATCGGACCGTTAATATCCACCGTCTGGTGACCGAGCTCGCCTGCAGCACCGTCAATTCCTAAAACCAATTGATTATTAACAACCAGTCCGCCGCCTACCCCGGTGCCGATAGCAAAGCAAGCTATCGAATCAACACCTTTTCCTGAGCCGAATGCCCATTCACCGTAGGTGATTGCCCGAACGTCATTTAGCATTGAGATAGCTAAACCTAAATGAGAAAACATCCTATCACCGACGGGAATCCCACGCCACTCACCGTAAAGGTTTGGCAAAAACAAAGTCGTGTTGGTATCCAAATCAATCAGTCCTGGTGCGCTGATGCCAACACCACCAATGTCGTCTTTGGAAAATCCGCCTTTAACGATCAATTCTAAAATCAACTGGGACATCCGCTTAAGTACCGATTCTGGACCTTTCCTTGAAGAGGTAGAAATCGAGTTTGATACCAGGACATCGCCATTATCTACATCAACCAGCCCAGCTTTGATATTGGTCCCACCTAAATCGCATCCCACAAACACATTCATGTATATTTATCCTTTGTTTTCAATTTTGGCTAACATACATCAATAATTACCAGTTGATTCTCTGCGCCAAGAATTAATAATTTACGTCAACCCAAATGTTTTCTCTTGCGCTTTGCAAAATCGCTTCATCAACCAGGATGGTATTATGCCCATCTCTGAAAGTTGGGAAATTCGGTGCTTTTTCGAAATCTCCTTGTGAAATGTATCTGTAAAAAGCTGTTTGCAGCTGCTTAAAGGTGTCCGGGAAACCCTCTGCATGACCGCCAGGATAAGAAGCTGACCATTGCGCTGACTTCATCATTAAAGAAGGGTCCTTGATCAGGTACTGGTTCGGTTCAGGGCGATGTCCAATCATCATCTGGTTTGGTATCTCAGAATCCCAAATCAATGAGGAATCTGACCCGTTAATTTCAAAGAACAAACGATTCTTGCGGCCGCTTGAAACCTGGGAGACACTCATCACACCCCGCGTACCACCCTCAAACTTAAAGAGGACTGCTGCATAATCTTCGGTTGTGATTTTCTTCTCCTCGTACTCGACATCCATTTGCATCTTGCCGCCAAAAGTATCAATTTTTTTCATTGGTTTTTTGCGGATTGGAAGAAACGTCTCAAAATCTGCAAATACAGAGGTAATTTTCTTGCCGGTAATGAAAGTTACCAAATCCATCCAATGAGACCCAATGTCAGCAATTGCCCGCAATTCTCCACCATATTCTGGCTCCAAACGCCAATTCCAATCCGTCTCTAATAATAACCAATCCTGCAAATAAGACCCCTGAATGATGTAAATTCGTTCCCCCAGCTCTCCAGTGTCAATACGAGCTTTGGCGTCCTGGATCAGAGGATAAAATCTCAAGTTGAAGTTAACGGCATTGGCCAGGTTTTTTTCTTCAGCAATTTTCACAAGCACTTCAGATTCTTCTGCTGTCATTGCTAATGGTTTCTCACAAATGACATGCTTGCCGGCTTCAAGGGCACCTTTCGCATGCTCAAAATGTAAGTAATTTGGTGAAGCGACATGAACAACATCAATATCAGGATCAGCAACTAAATCTTTCCAGTCGCCATATGCCTTCGGAATTAATAAACGCTCAGCCGCCTGGTCAGCTAATTCCTGGTTGCTTTCCGCAAGCGCCAGCACTTCAAATCCCTGCCGGCGGATTGCTTCCATATGCGCAGGGCCAATAAAACCTACACCGATAACGCCAACCTTAAATTTTTTAACCATTGTTTGCTCCTTTAGGTGATCTGTTGTTATTCTCGATCAACATAATTTTTTTGTTTCGAAAACATACGCGTTAAAAATTTACCATATTTATTAACAAATTGAGATCTTCATTTGAGTAGTTAATACAAAATTATACAACCCACCAATACCTCTGTACATAATACCAATTTGTGTTTCAGATTTGAAATATCTGAAATCGTGTTCGGCGAGTACTTGCTAACCTACAAAAACTAACAAAACTTGTTGATCGCTACCTTATGACACGAACAAACAACATGGAAGTGATCGAGGACTTTTACATGTTTGCCAACCACTTTATGAAAATATGCCTTAGGAAGTAAAGACCCTTTAATTAAAACATATACAAGCCTTGAAATTTATGGGCTTGTTTGAGGTATGGAAGAAATTAATTTTTGAAGGGCTAAAACTAAGACTTTCATAATCGCCCCCTGACAACATGTGCGCTTGGCCAACGCTGAAGGGCTTTTGATAGCAAGGAGGAACGAACCACAACACAGGCGATCTGGAACTGCCCTTGATCAAGCCTTTCCAAACCAGCTAACAAACCCTTATTTCGCAAAAATTCCAGAGGTCCCAGTTCATCAATGATCAACAGGTCGCTCCCTGCGCTGTTCTGAAGCCTCTGGTTAGCCCAATCTAATGCATCAGGATCAAAGACCCATCTCGGCGTCGAAATTTCGCCTCGTCCCTCCTCACGCAACCTTGCTAAACGCTTTCGTTCACCACTTGCTAAATCGACAACCTCGATACCCGATTTTCTTTCACTATCAAAAATACCGGGTGAAAGGATCCCTTCGACAGAGTGTCCCAATGCTGCAGCTTCTTTGATGATTTGTGTACACCAGCTAGTCTTTCCGCTGCCGCTCAAACCAGTTACTAAAATTATTTGAGGTTTTTCTTTGCGATTTCGAAAAACCTTGCTTAAAAAGCTGTCCTCTTCATGCAGTGACTCAGGCTTAACAACCAGGGGTCGCCGGGGCAATATTGCCCTGGCTTTTTTAGCGCCATTTTCATGTTGGTAAATAACTTCCGTTTGAATGTCATATACCGATGAAAGCAAAGGCTCAGTTAACACTTCCTGGGGTGTGCCGACTTCTGTAACCCATCCCCCACTCAACAATAAGACATTATCAGCATAAGCAAGGGCATCGTTGGGTTCATGAGAAGAAATGATAAAAGATAAATCTTGCTGCCCTAGTTGATGGACAATCTCCAAAACCCTGTGCTGATTGCTGAGATCAAGGTGGGCTGTTGGTTCATCCATCAACAAAATGGGGCATTTCTGAGCTAAGCCCCTTGCAATCAAGACCAATTGCTGCTC
>DMDF01000144.1 GCA_003446605.1 Anaerolineaceae bacterium | reverse complement strand
TACGCGGTCCGCGGAATCGCATGCCCTCCAAGCGGCGCGGGCAGAGATAATTGCGCCTTCCTTTAAGAACGGTAGCGGTTAGATCAATATTGAGAGCTGCGCGCGTATCAGGAATATCTTTTTTGATAAGCTGATCTTGCAAAGCGATGGTATTGGTAGAAACGATCACTCTTGCCTGGTTGCAACTTGCCCATAAAGCTGCCGGAACCAGATAAGCAAAGGATTTCCCGGTTCCAGTACCCGCTTCAACCATGAAGTGCTGGCTGCCGTTCAATGCAGCTGTGACCATACGCGTCATCTCTATTTGTTGGGAACGGCTTTCGAATTGAGGAATGTACTTCGAGAAGGAACCCCCGGGCTCCAGATGAGCTGCCACCTCGTCTTCATTCAACTGTTCAAAGACTGCCTTGGGTTTCAAGGGAGGTTGCTTCAACCCATCCAGACTGCCAAAAAGCACTCCATAATCCACCTGTTGCACCGTTCTGGCTTTGATCGGTTCCTGGATACGTTGTTTTAGTACCTGGGTGAAGAACCACTTTCCTCCCCAGGCAATACCTTTTCCCTGGTCCACGATCTCTTTAATAAGCTGCACTGGCAGCTGGTTCGCCAATTCAACCAACCGCGTGAAGATCTCAAATGTCATGCGGGCATCATCCAATGCCCGGTGCGCATGCAGTTCATCCGTACTAACCTGCAGGATTTCTACCAAGGATCCAAGGTTATAACGGCTGGCACATGGCATTAATACGCTCGCCAGATCGAAGGAATCAATCTCGTCATTGGATAGTTTGAACTTATGACTTCTCAGAAATGCGAGATCAAATTGAACATTATGACCGAGCAACGGAAAATCACCCAAGAAATCACGAAATTCCTCCCGAACTTCTTCAATCAAGGGTGCGTTCCGCACCATTTCGTTCGTAATGGATGTAATCTGTGTGATTTCAGGGGATATCAACCGCTGGGGATTGATAAGGGTTTGATACGTTTCGAGAATATGTGTACCGTCAAACTTGACGGCTCCGATCTCGGTGATCCTGTCTTGATGTGGATCCAATCCGGTAGTTTCCAGGTCAAATGCAACAATGGGAGGCATGCTTCAGATTATAACATCTCGTTTTTATACAGGACCTTATCTATGGGATTTTCAGTAGATTTTATCAAACAGGCGGAAGGAAATTCCTTCCGCCTGTTACATGGTTATATCCTCAATTTCTATTCCATCGAACTCAATTCAATGGAAAAAGAAGCATCTTCAGACACCTGCTTCACCAAGCCTACCCCCTGCACATACCAGGAAGACATACCGTATTCCCCTTGAATAGAGGGGATATCCAATCCCTCCATCTTTATACTGATATCCAGCTGCATGATGGAATCGACCCGCATGGCTTTGTCATAGTTACCCGCAGGAACGCTGATCGGCTCTTCTGCAGCGATAAGGTTGTTCATCGTTATATCGATCACCGCATTTACCAAACCAAGATCCTCGACATTAATATCTCCAGCTACCTTCCACAAACTGGTCCACTCCGAATCCACATACCACATTTCTTCTGCCGGGAAAGTGATCCCACTGAATTCCAGTGTTTCAATATCGTAATCATAATCATAGCCCATCGAACCCAGAACTGCTGGAACATTGGTGGCAGCAAAGTCGGTGGATATCAAACCTTCCTCGGTGCATGTCCACCCAGATTGAGCGCTAACAGGGGGATCACTATCAATTTCCTGCATCCAAACAAAGGAATCATCTGTGATCTCTTCATACCAGACCCTATTTTCAACAAATAATCCATTCTCCTCAGCCATGCGATAAACCCAGGTTGTATCAGGCAGAATAGGGAAATAGCTCACCCCACATGCGCCACTCAGCACTGGTTCTACCGTTGGTTCTTCTGCCGGTTCTATTATGAGTTCTTCTGAGCTTTCAACCGTCTGATCTTTCTGTGAGCAAGCGCTCAACAGAAATCCAACAATCAGAAATATTATGAATAATCGTCTACGTTTCATTTCATCTCCAATCTTCTGGTCTAAGCCAAACCTTATTCCATTGTATCAAAACCCGTACTTTATAAAAGGTACCATCAGGAAGAAAAATTGTAGAAAAAATAGGACAGGATTATATATGTGATTTAAAAAAGACAAGAAAAATCACCATAGAATCACAGATATTCCTTTAATAGAGGATCTAAAAAGAGGAGGGAATTTTTCATTCTCTCCTTTTTTAGATTAGAGGAGTTCTACTTTCCACGGTTTCGGGTAGCTACGTCAAAGATAACCGCTCCCGCCAGCACTACACCCTTCACAATATACTGGGAAGAGATATCGATTCCCATCAGGTTCATACCGCTCGTTAACGACATCATCACCAGAGCGCCAATAACGGAACCCGTGACCTGTCCAACGCCACCGGCTGCAGAAACACCACCCACATACGCTGCTGCAATGGCATCCATTTCAAACAGTGTGCCTGCGGTAGTTGTGGCAGATTGCAGACGCGAAGTAAAAAGGATACCCGATAGAGCAGCCAGCATACCCATCGATCCAAAAACAATATAGGTTATCTTTTTTACATTGATACCGCTCAATTCGGCTGCTTCAGGGTTTCCACCAACTGCATAAATGTAACGACCCAAAACTGTCTCCGTCGTAATGAAGTGGTATATGACAACCACCACCAGCACAATCACAAATGTCCACGATAAACCGTTATACCCTGCTAACACCCAGGTAATTCCAAGGATGAGAACTGAGGTGATAATTAATTTAGGGAATTATATACTTGACAAACC
>DMDF01000137.1:6734-26865 GCA_003446605.1 Anaerolineaceae bacterium | reverse complement strand
CATTATTTCCCCTCCTGTAGAGCTGCCCGAAATTAGCTCGGAAGAAGTTGAGAAATTCAAAGAAAACCATAATTGTGAAAATGTGCATCCCATCATTGGAATGGCTGCCCGTTTTGCATCGGAAAAAGGAGTGGAGGTATTATTGAACGCCATGCCCCATATTCTGGAAGAACTTCCTGATGCACAGGTGTGGTTTGCCGGTCCGTATGAGCATATCGTGGGTGAAGAAGCGTATTTTAAACGTTTGGAACCCGCCATTTTAGATTTACAAAAACAAGATGCCTGGAAATTCATGGGTTCGCTTGATCCAGCTCAAATGGCTGCCTTTTACCCGAATATTGACCTACTGGTTATCCCCAGTTTAAATTCCACGGAAGCGTTCGGGTTGGTGCAGATCGAGGCTATGATCAATGGCGTACCCAGCATTGCTTCCAATCTGCCAGGTGTTCGCCAGCCGGTAAAACGCCATGCTATGGGAAAAGTTATCCCCATTGGTGATTCGGACGCCCTGTCACAAGCAGTGGTCGAGATCATGAAGGATAAAGCTGCTTTTCAAGGGGACATTATGGCGATCAAAAAAATGTATGCTCCTGATTCCATTGCCATTGAGTATGAAAACCTCTTTAACGAGATCATGAATGAGATCAAGTGAGATGACAGAAAAAAACAGCGCTGATCCAAAGAAAGATTATCTGTGGGAGAATTTGAGACAACTACCCTATTTTCGGGGTTTTTTACGTGCAGTAGAAGGTAGGTTTTACGAGGAGATCGAGCTCATCGAGCCCATACTGGATGTGGGTTGCGGAGATGGAGTTTTTGCAGCAATCACCTTTGAAAAACCATTGAAGATTGGCTTTGATCCATCTCTTCAAATGCTGGGTGAAGCAGCCAGTAATGGAGCGTATGGACATGTTCTTTGTGCTGGCGGTGGAGCGATCCCGTTTGAGGATGCTTCTTATGCTACCGTCATCAGCAATTCTGTGCTGGAGCATATCCCGATGTTGGATGAGGTGATCGAAGAGGTCTACCGGGTGCTCAAGCCGGGTGGGCAGTTTATATTCTGTGTACCTAATGACAATTTACTGAAGAACCTTTCTGTAAGCAATTTCTTTGACAGCATAAAACTGCATGGATTAGCGAATGCATATCGCTCCTTCTTCAATACGATCTCGCGCCATCACCATGCAGATCCATTTGAAGTCTGGGAGCCACGTTTGAGAAAGCATCATTTTCATATTGTGCATTGGTGGAATTATTTCAGTCCTGATGATCTGCACACACTGGAATGGGGACATTACCGGGGATTACACTCCCTACTCAATAAGAAAATTTTTAAAAAATGGGTGCTTTTCCCCTATCATGGGAATTTCTTCATTCCGGAACGATCTCTTCGAAAGAAATATAACCAGGATCCTATTCATCCTGAAGGCAGCTATACTTTCTATATTACCAGGAAGGAATGAACCATGCCTGCACAAGAACCGAGCTTGTTGGATTATGTGCGCTCCTTGATCCAATTGAAACCGGAAAAGTATCAGGATTGGTTGACAGGGGAAGATATACAAGAACCTTCTCAACCTCAACCAGAGCCTGAAAACAAATCCCCAAAGATCATCCAATATAGAGTTACCGCCTTGCTGGCATTTTTGTTTGCGCTATTGGGGCAGCTGTTTTTTGAACCAAAATTCAGAAATGTGACAATTGGTGTTTTGTTTTACTGCCTGGCAGGTATCAGCCTCATTATTTTCTTTTATCGCAATTGTGAGATATTCTCCCAACGTCACGACCACAGAGAACGCTGGAATCTACCGCTGCAAGTACGAATGGACTTTCTGGTCCCCTCCATGATCTTGCTTGCGGCATCTTTTTGGTTTTTTCAAGATAACCGATTTACGTTGTTCAATCTGGGATTATGGGTATTTGGATTGGTTTTCTTTATTCTGGCAGTCTGGCAGAAACCTGAGACGCCAAAAGAAACACACAGCTTTCATTTTAGCTATTTCACTGGGTTGGTCATTGTGGTTGCAATCATCAGTGTTTTCTTCCGCATCCATGCACTGCAGGCGGTTCCTTCGGAAATGTTCAGCGATCATGCCGAAAAATTGCTAGATGTCGCAGATGTGTTGGATGGACAGTATTCAATATTCTTTACACGCAACACCGGTCGGGAAGCGCTGCAATTTTATTTAACAGCAGCGATCATTAAGATTTTTAATACCGACATATCTTTTTTGAGCTTAAAGATCGGGACTGTTCTGGCGGGTTTATTGACGCTGCCTTTCATCTATTTGATTGGGAAGGAATTGGGGGGAAAATGGACCGGGTTGACAGCGCTGTTCATGGCAGGGGTTGCTTACTGGCCTAATGTTATCTCGAGAGTGGCGCTGCGCTATGCGTTCTACCCGCTATTCACAGCTGCTACTTTTTATTTTCTGATCAAAGGATTGCGCACGAAGAGTAGGAACTCATTTTTAACAGCCGGTCTGTTGTTAGGCTTGGGTTTGCACGGGTATAGTTCAACACGGTTCTTACCTGTTGTGGTATGTGCGGTATTTCTGATCTATTCCTTCCAATTAAAAACAAAGGAGGAGAGAAATCAATTGTTGTGGATGTTTCTGCTGGTGGCGATCTCGGCTTTTTTTGTATTTCTTCCTCTTTTTCGCTATATATTGGAAAACCCGAGCATGTTCAGCTACCGGGCATCCACGCGTTTGCTTCCCATCGAACAGGCGTATCCGGGGAATCCGATATTGATCTTCTTCCAAAATTTCTGGAAGGCGCTGGTAATGTTTTTCTATGACAACGGTGAAATCTGGGTCCATTCTGTTCCCCACCGTCCTGCACTGGATGTGATCAGTGCCGCGTTTTATTTTGTGGGTATTGGATTTAGTAGCGTGCGCGCGTGGAAGCAGAGAGATTGGCTGGCTGCTTCAATATTGGTATCTATTCCCTTGCTGTTGATGCCCTCCATTCTTTCTCTGGTATTTCCGGCGGAAAATCCTAGCTTGAACCGCCCGGGGGGAGCTTACGTACTGGCTTTTGTATTAGCAGGTTATGGATGGGCGAGCCTGGCGCAGATCGGATTACAGGAACAGAAAAATAAGCAACAAAAATACCTGCTTCCGATAATCTCACTAATCCTTGCAATCGGCTGCGGCTGGCAAAATTATGATCTGGTATTCAACCAGTATCGTGAACAATATGATTTGAAAGCGTGGAATACTTCCGAGATCGCTGCAGAAATTCAAGAATTCTACGAAAAAGGTGGGGAACAAGACCATGCCTTTGTGGTCCCCTATCCCTATTGGGTTGATACACGTTTGGTTGGTATCAATGCCGGTTTGGTTCGCAAGGATTACGCCTTGTGGGCGGAGGATTTTGAGAAGGCGACTGAAGATGAAGGAACCTATCTTTTTATTCTAAAACCTGAAGATATAGACAATATCGATCTTTTACAAAAAAGTTTTCCGAACAATACCATGACAGAGTATTTCTCTGAAATACCAGGCAAAGACTTCATTGAGATTATCGTAATAAAATAAAGAATGGCAAACTAGACCATGAAAAAAATCGAACTATCCAAAACATTACGAGGAATCATCTTGATGCTCATCCTGCTGCTGAGTGGTTTCTTGCGGCTGCGGGGGATCGACTGGGACGAGAATTATCACCTCCATCCTGATGAGCGTTTCTTAACCCTGGTAGAAACTAGCATCACCCCGGTGGACTCAATCCGGGATTATTTTGACACGGATACCTCGACCCTCAACCCGCACAATGTTGGGAAGACCTTCTATGTTTACGGCACTTTTCCACTTTTTGTGGTGCGCTATGTGGCTGAATTGGTTGGGGAAACCGGATATTCCCAGGTGTATCTGGTTGGTCGTTATCTTTCAGTATTTTTTGAAATTGGCGTTGTACTTCTGGTATATCTTATCGCCCAAAAGTTATTCAACAAACCGTTTGTATCGCTGCTGAGCGCTTTGTTTTATGGGTTGGCAAGCTTACCCATTCAACAAGCACATTTTTTTACCGTTGATACTTTTACTAATTTTTTTATTACTGCTTCCTTTTATGTAGCTGTATGCATTTTTAGTTCAAAACAGGAACAAACAGAAAACCTACTTCGTAGCAGGGATTTCTGGAACCATATTCTCTTTGGAGTTTTGATCGGGCTGGCAGCAGCATCGAAAGTGAATGCTATTGTAGCCGCGTTGCTGCTCCCTACCGCTGGTATTTTGCGCGATTTTCATAAATGGAAAACCTCCTCAGCAGAGCGTAAATGCTTATTTCAATTCTGGTTGGCAGCAGCGGTGGTTTGCTTGCTCACATTCCGTATTTTCCAACCGTATGCCTTTCAAGGGCCTGGTTTTTTCGGGGTTTTACCGAATCCTAAATGGATTGCCAATTTACGCGAACTATCTGTTTTGGGTTCCGGGGATATCAACTATCCACCCTCTTTACAATGGGCACGCCGACCAACCGGTTTCGCCTGGCAGAATCTCGTCACCTGGGGTTTTGGATTACCCATTGGGATACCTGCCATTGTTGGTTTGGTAGGGATGGCATGGAAAATTATCAAGGGAGAAGGAAGAAACTACTGGTTGCTATTGGGGTGGGTCATTCTCTACGGAGGATGGCAGAGCGCAGTTTGGAATCCCACCATGCGCTATCTTTTGTTCATCTATCCCATGCTTGCGATCAGCGCAGCCTGGGTATTGGAGACGGTTGTTGGCAAAATCTTCATGACGAAGAAAACACTCATGAAAGCGCTGGCAATTGTTATGGTCACCATGATGTTGGTAAGCAGCGCTGCATGGGCTTTTAGTTTTTCTGCGATCTACACACACCCAGTAACGCGCGTGGCTGCCACGGAATGGATCTATAAAAATGTAGAAGGTCCTATTAATCTGCTGGTTACTGGAACTGAGGGAGATTTTAGCCAACCTCTGGCTTACCCGCATTATAGTGATGTGACCGGAGAAAACCCGTTGGTCTTTCGCTTTGTTGCCTCCCAAAGTGGGTCCATCCAATTTCTCACCATCGATAAGATACAGAATTATGAACCGGACATTACCGGACAGGCGATTAACGTGACCCTGTATGAGGTGGTGGATGGAAATTATCAATTTGTCCAGGATGTTAATCTATCCCTGGATGCTTGGGATGAATTTGGTCAAATCGCATCCCAAACGATTGTGTTTGACGCCATGCCGGTGCTGCAAGAAGGGAAAGAATATGCGCTGGGTATCATACCCACAGGGCAGGCTGTTTCCCTGCGATTCTTTGGTTTTATCACTGCTCAAACCATGAATGCCGGGCAGTCTGTTTCTCAAGCAATCTATGAGTGTGCTCCTTCGCTCTCACAGATGGGTGTGTATGATATCCAGTTCACGCCTTTTGAGAACAGTGTTCTGAAGGGCGTATCCTTCTTTCGTGTAATGGATTGGAGTGGTATTGATCAGAATCACGAAATCGTTGTTACGTTAAGAGCGATGGACGATCCTGACACGATTCTGGCGCAAACCAGCCTAACCAATACTTTTACGCAAAAAAAAGATTTTCGCGGATCGGATTATTCTGTGAATTTTGAAAATCCACAGCTCCTGGCAGGAGGGAAATCCTACCGTTTGACACTGGAAGTAACGGATCGCACAGGTTATCTTGCCATCTATGGCAGTAAACGGTTAAGCGAAAGCTCATGGGATGATGGACTGCCACTGAATATGTATGGCTATAATCCCTATGATGCGACTTCAGGTGTGTACTACTCGGACCTCAATCTTGAATTGTACTGGGATGATAACGACGCCAAACTGGAACGTTTTTACACCTCACTCGAAAAAGCGGATTACATTTACATCACTTCCAACCGGCAATGGGGTAGTACAACCCAGATACCCGAAAGTTATCCACTCACCATGGAATATTATCGAGCATTAATAGGATGCCCGCGCGAGGAAGATTTACAGGATTGTTATCGTGATGCTCAGGTGGGGACCTATTCTGGTGAACTTGGTTTTGAATTAATAGAGGTTTTTCAATCTGAGCCGGAGATCGCAGGAATAACGATCAATACACAATATGCTGAAGAAGCGTTCACCGTTTACGATCATCCAAAAGTATTCATTCTTAAGAAAACCGATTCCTTCGACATGGATACAGTACGGTCCGTATTGGGGAAGGTTGATTTACAAAAAGTTGTTACCCTCACCCCGGCGCAAGCCAGTAAAACACCTGGAGATCTAACACTTTCCTTTGCAGGTAAGCAAACCCAACAAAATGGGGGGACCTGGGCTGACCTGTTCTCACGCGATTCCATATTCAATGTCAACCAGGGTCTCGGTTTACTACTGTGGTATGGCGTTCTTTTTATCCTGGGTGTGGTTGTGTATCCCACGACCCGAATTATATTCAAAGGATTGAAAGACAAAGGATATGCGTTTTCTCGCTTGTTCGGGCTACTGCTGCTTGCATTCTGTGTATGGATCTTAGGTTCAGCATCCATTCCGGTTGAGCGCTGGTTGATCACCGTTGTATTCCTGGCTCTGAGCGCAGTGAATTTCTGGTTGTTCTGGAAAGACCGTGAACAGATCAAAACGGAGGTTAAAGGGAATCAGAAATACATTCTCCAATTAGAATTAGTGTTCTTGGCTTTCTTTGTATTCTTCATCCTGGTACGCTTAGGAAACCCTGATCTGTGGCATGCATATAAGGGTGGGGAAAAACCAATGGACTTCGCGTACTTTAACGCGATCATCAAGAGCACTACCTACCCACCGTATGATCCCTGGTACGCGGGTGGATATATCAATTATTACTATTTTGGATCCTTGATGGCAGGCATTTTCACCAAGTGGTTGGGGATCATCCCTTCAATTGCTTATAATTTTACGCTGGCTACTTTCTTTGCTTTTGCCGGGAGCGCTGCTTTTGGGATTGGATGGAATATCCAGAACAGACGCATTTCAGGCAAGAAAGGAACAGCCAGCACCATTTCTCCTACGGTGTCAGGATTAATCTTCGCTGTGGCTGTGCTCATCATTGGCAACCTGGGAACCATCGATATGCTGCTGGATGGGTTCAAGCAGGTAGCGATCAATGCGGGCATGGGTTCGGGCAATGGAATGATATCGACCATCGTATTATGGGTGCGTGGTTTTGGGGAGGTCATCAAAGGCGCGAACTTCACCTATTACCCCGGAGATTGGTACTGGATACCCAGCCGAACCATTCCTGGAGAAGCGATCACGGAGTTCCCCTATTTCACATTTTTATATGCTGATCCCCATGCCCATTTGTTTGCCTATCCAATGACATTGATGGCGATAGGGTTCTTCCTTGCTATTCTTCTGCGGGATGATGGAGCTGAATCTCACAAGGATTGGCAATGGATCGTAACATTGCTGGGGGGCAGTCTGCTGGTGGGAGCATTGGCAGCTACCAATACCTGGGATTACCCCGTGCAGGTGTTGTTGGGAGTTCTTGCCATAGGCTACGAACATTTTCATCACAAACGCAGCTACAAGTTGGTTTTACCCAATAGTTCTGCAAAGACACGAGTTTTAATATCCTTCATCCTTTCGGCTGGTATTTTTATAGGATGTTCGTATCTTCTCTTTCTCCCCTATCACAGCTCTTATGCAGCTGGCTATACCAGTTTGCATGTCTGGGAGGGAACACATACGCCGCTTTCCTCGTTCTTTGTCCACTGGGGTATCTTCCTGTTCTTCATTGTCACCTGGATGATCATCAAGACCAGAGATTGGTTGGCAGCAACACCCATATCCTTTGTAAATAAGATCAGACCTTATCGGAGCCTTTTGATAGTTGGTGTTTTTCTTATTCTTGCAATCATGGTGTGGCTGGTGATGCGGGGTGTTTCCATTGCAATATTCTTAATTCCTCTATTGTTATGGACTTTGCTATTACTATTCGATAAAAAGCAGCCCTTGCTTGAGCGGGTCATTCTTCTTTTCATGCTAGCAGGTTTTGCGATGATCCTGATGGTTGAGGTCATCGTCTTGAGTGGTGATGTGGGACGTATGAATACGGTCTTCAAGTTTTATTTGCAAGCATGGACCTTTCTCTCCATTTCCGCCGCATTTGGATTTATCGATCTATCACAGCGGGTTAACCAATCTACTCCCAGCGGATGGAAAACAACCTGGAGAGTGATCGGATCCATTTTGATCGGTTGTGGATTGCTATTCCCAGTCTTTGCGACCGTGGATAAGGTCACCGATCGAATATCGGATGATGTCCCATTAACCCTGGATGGAATGGAGTTCATGCAAACCTCTGAATATTGGCAGGATGGAATAACGATGGATCTGGAGCAGGATTACCAGGCTATCAAATGGATGCAGGACAATGTAGAGGGTTCTCCCGTTATTGTGGAAGGGAACGTTTCGCTATACCAATGGGGAAATCGCTATTCTATTTACACAGGGCTTCCGGCGGTTATTGGCTGGGACTGGCATCAACGCCAACAAAAACAGACGCTGCCATCTAACTGGGTCACAGATCGTATCACAGAGGTGGAACAGTTTTACAACACATCCGATGTAGAGACAGCTCGCTCGTTTCTGGAAAAATATAATGTGCAGTATATTGTGCTGGGACAGTTGGAGCAGATTATTTACGCGCAGGATGGGTTGGAAAAATTCAACACGTATGAAGGAATTTACTGGCAGACAGTTTTCTCCTATCAGGATACTTTCATTCTGAAAGTGATGGACTAATATGGTCGGGCAAATTGTAATTTGGTACAGCATTTTTCTGGTATTGGGTTGGGTTAATTTTCCCCTTACCTCGTTAATTTTTTCAAGCCAAAAAAATAAGGGTTTTGCTTTTTCCAAGATCATCGGGCTACTCTTGTGGGGATATATCTACTGGATCACCAATATCTTTAATCTTCTTACCAATACACTGGTGGGAGTGGTCAGTGCCTTACTGATCGTGGTAGCAATCAATGCTGTTGTTTTCCACAGACAAAAAGAGACACTCAAACAGGCTGTTACGGAGAATCGAAAAACCTATGTCGTAATAGAAGCGCTGTTCCTGGTGGCTTTTGTGGGCACCTGCCTGACACGCGCCATGACACCCAATCTAACGGGCACTGAAAAGCCGATGGAACTGGCATTCATTAATGCCATCATCCAATCACCCCAATTCCCACCCAGTGATCCATGGCTTTCTGGCTATGCCATCTCTTATTACTACTTTGGCTATTTGATGGTTGCAATGCTGGCGATATTGAGTGGGATAAGTGGCGGAATTGCATTCAATCTGGCAATTTCTGTCTGGGTGGGAATGATCTGTATAGCTTCTTTTGGCATTTTATACGAATTATTAAATTTGTATTTTGCGCATAGAAAGCCGACCAATCGTAGTGCGAATATGAAGGTCGTGTGGTTAGCGCTGTTAGCTCCCTTTTTCTTACTCGTGGTAAGCAATGCAGAAGGAGGATTGGAAATGCTGCATGCTACGGGTACGTTTTGGCAACCTGATGCCGAAGGAGTACAGCAATCTGATTTCTGGGAGTGGTTGGATATTCAAGAATTGAATACCCCACCAGCTGAAAGTGAACAATGGGCGCCGCAGCGAGTCGGGGGCACCTGGTGGTGGCGTGCTTCACGCGTGGTAAGCGATTATGATGGGGGGGGTAATTTTCGTGAGGTTATTGATGAATTCCCAGCATTCACTTTTTATCTGGCTGATCTTCATCCGCATGTACTTTCTATCCCCTTTTTCCTAGTAAGCATTGCTCTCAGTCTGGAGTTGTTTTTGTGCAGAGGGAAATGGATCGTTGATGGTGAAAATTGGAAGGATATTCTCCGCACACCACAATTTTGGATCAGTTCTTTCATTCTTGGCTCACTCTTGTTTATGAACACCTGGGATTTTCCAGCGGGGTTTGGATTATTTGTTTTTGTGCTATTACTGGCTAATTTTAAACACAAAAGATGGAGTTGGGCAGCTTTCTGGCAAGTGCTCTGGAAAGCGATGTTGTTGGCATTGAGCTGCATCCTGCTTTATCTGCCATTTTTTCTGGGATTCGCATCGCAAGCGGGCGGCGTTTTACCTAGCCTGTTGTATTCCACACGAGGCGCACAATTCACAGTGATGTTTTTCCCATTCCTGGGGTTGTTGTTAATTTATCTTATTTGGACCAACCGGCGCAGTACCGCACCTGATAAAAAGATACTGAGATTTACCCTGCTTGGATTTGTTTTATTGACCCTATTCACATTGTTATTTCCCTTATCTCACCAAATAGCTATGGGATTCTGGGCACGCATGCAAGACTTATTCGGAGGGTTTGAAAGTCAGCTGCTGCATGCCATGCAACAGGCGCAATCCTTCGCGATGACCTACAACACCGATAATATTTCCAGCCTGATGCGGGAAACGATACAACGTCGTTTGCATGACCCTAGTGTAACCATTTTGCTATTTATTTTTATCAGTCTGGTCATCCGCTATCTTTTCAGAGAGAAAGGAAATGTATCTGAAGAAGAAGGTGAAACGGAAAATCCTATCCATGAGTTTGTGCACCTGCTCATTTTGATGGGTGCAGGACTATGCCTGATACCAGAATTCTTCTTCCTGGGGGATGTGTTTCAAACACGCATGAACACCATTTTTAAGTTTTATTTTCAAGCATGGATTTTATGGTCCATTGCCGGATCATTTGCATTGGTGGTGCTGTGGGACGCGCTGCGAGGTGTGAAAGCAACCCTATTCAAGGTTTGTATGATCCTAGTACTGGGTATAGCTTGTGTGTATCCCTTCTTCCTTTACCGGGATCGTATCAGGAATACCGATCCGACAGCATGGACATTGGATGGCACAGCTTATCTGGAATACTCGAACGCCAGCGATGTGCAAGTGGTCGAAACATTGCAAACCCTGCCTTATGGAGTGATCGTCGAGGCAGTGGGCAGCAGCTATACCGGCTATGCGCGCATCGCGACGATCAGTGGATACCCCACTGTTTTAGGCTGGCCGGGACATGAAATGCAGTGGCGCGGGGGAGTGAATGAGATGGGTACGCGACAGACCGATATCCAGACTTTATATGAAACCTCCGAATGGTTCATCGCCAAAGAGATCATGGATCGATATGATATCAAGTATGTGGTGGTAGGAAATTATGAGCAGACCACGTATGACGTTGATGAACAAAAATTCTCGCAAAATTTGAGCGTGCTGATGCAAACGGGCAATACAACTTTATATGGATACCCCTAGAGGTAGAACAATGAAAAAAACACATACCCTAACCACCATTCAATTCCTCTACATTGTGGTTTTATGTCTGGCGTTGTTTTTACGGTTGGTTAATTTAAACGATGTCCCCCTCTCGGAAAATGAAGCGCATCATGCGCTGTGTGCCATGGATGCAAACCGAGCTGGTTGTGAAGGTGAATCTGGATTGTATGGTTTCTTTACCAATCTGCTGTTTCATCTATTTGGAGAAAGCAATTTTGCCAGCCGGCTCTTGCCCGCAATCGCTGGAAGTTTGTTAGTGCTGCTTCCATTAATAATGGATAGTTACCTTGATAAAAAGACAGGTATGGTTGTGGCAGGTTGCCTTGCACTGGACCCAATCCTGATACAAGTTTCTCGTTCTGCGGATGCGACCATGATCGCGGTTGTTCTTATCTTATTTATGGTTGCCTTTGCATTAAAGCAAGACTATAAAACAACAGTCATCCTTTTTATGTTCGGATTGCTATGCGGACCTACTTTCTGGTTAGGAATCTTCCTTCTGATATGTTCGTATGGGATAACACGACATTTTGCGAAGAAAAAGAATCAAGATTTCGAATGGATAATGCCAAAAGAATGTTCCTTCGTAAAAGAGAAGAATGCTCATTCAGTGGGGATCATCGTTCTGATCACATGGGTGGCAATCAGCACCCATTTCTTTACCGTTCCGGCGGGGTTTTTATCCCCTGTGCAATCGTTTGCTACCCTATTAACTGGAAGGTGGCAACCTACCACGGGGAATTCAATCCCTTCCGGAATCAAACTGATAGGTTTGTTACTCTATGCTGCTTTCGGAATCTGTTTAAGCATCGCTGCAATGATACGGAGGAAATCGAATTTATCAGTAAACCAGATATTCTATATAGTTGGATTCGGAATAGCAGTAATTATTTTGCTCCTCCCTGGAATGCCCTTTATGCAATCGGTATGGAGCATTATCCCGGTATGGTTTCTGGCAGCGGGAGAGATCATTCACCTGGCAGAAAATGCATTTATTGAAAGAAAACACATTCTTATCCCCACACTGGTGGGAGCTGTTATTTTAATTTACCTTGGTCTTCAGACTGTACGGATTCGTTACCTTTTATCGGTAGGGATGAACTTTCAGGAAAATATCTATTTACTGATTGTACCGTTATTGCTTATTTTTGTTTTCATTTTGCTCTATGCCTATGGTTGGTCAGGAACGCTAGCAAAACAAGTTCTTGCCATCTTATTTTTGGCGTGCGGTTGCTTTGGTTTATGGCGAAACGCTAACCGTGCTGCTAATCTGACTGGCACAGCAGAATATGAACTTATCCAACAGGGATATTTTGTACACAATGCAGAAATTCTCCAGCACGAAATAGAACAATACCGTGTTACGCATGGAGCTTTTCCTGAAGATATTGACATTGGTTTAACCAGTTCGGATCGTGAGAAAAGCTTGGAATGGCTGTTGAGAGATTACAATGTGGTACCGTTCAGTGAGATTTCCAATAAGAATGTTGATAATTTTGATATAGTCATAACCCAGGGGGAGAAGATCCAGGAATATACGGGTTTCTATAAACAATCGTTGGCTCTGGTAAGCAATGTTAAGATTTTTAAGGGAGATTATTCTGGATTTCTTCCCAAGGAAATATTAGAATGGATGATATACCGCAGAGGAACTCTGGAACTGCAAAACTATACTCTGTGGTTTAAATTTTAACCTGGTGAAGGATTAATGAAATTAAACAATGTGATCACGATTGATGGACCGGTGGCTTCTGGCAAAACAACGGTTGGAAAAAAACTAGCCGAGATGTTGGATTTGCAATTTCTTGATACGGGGGTTATGTATCGAGCGGTAGCCCTGGCAGTGGTGGAAGCAGGGATCGACCCCCATAACGAAGAACGGGTCAGTGAGAAAGCAGAAAATATTCAAATCGAGATATTTTCCCCCAGCCAGGATGATGGTCGCCAGTATGATGTTTTTGTGGATGGGAAAGATGCCACCTGGAAACTGCGAGAAGACGTGGTTCGCGATAATGTCTCGCTGGTATCTACCTATCAACGTGTTCGGCGGGCTTTGACCCAAAAACAGCGGGAAATCGGTGAACGAGGAAAGATCGTGATGGTCGGGAGAGATATCGGAACGGTAGTTTTACCGGACGCGGCTTACAAATTTTTTCTGGTGGCATCGGTTGAAGAACGAGCCAGAAGACGCTACCTGGAGGATAAAGCCAGTGGGAAAAAAGTTGATCTGGCAGATATTCAACATTCTTTAGAAGAGCGCGATAAGGTTGATTCCTCACGAAAATTAGCCCCTCTCAAACCTGCTGAGGATGCTGTTGTTATCAGCACAGATCATAAAACTGTAGATGAGGTTGTCGAAGAGATACTATCTTTCATCAAGGAGTAGGAACAATGTGCGATACTTGCGTTGCATTACCATGCGTCACCAAGTTCAGAGAAGCTTTTTTTGCCAAAAATTCCGACAGAGAGCCCAACGAAGCGCAGCAGCTGGTGATGATACCGGCACAAGATCATGTAGTCAATTCCAGCCTGCGCTGTACCTACATAGAAATCCCACAAGTGGAGCATACCTATCAGGTGCTGCTCTCAAAACCTTACTGGATGTGGGGTGCCGAAATGGGAGCCAATGAGTGTGGTGTTGTGATTGGTAATGAAGCGATATTCACAAAGGTAGCGGCGAAAAAAGAAGCGGGTCTGATCGGCATGGATTATGTGCGCCTGGCGTTAGAACGTTCCAATTCTGCCCGTTCTGCACTGGATACTATCACCACAATCCTGCAGACTTACGGGCAAAGTGGTAATTGCAGCCACGAACATGGTTTGTATTATCACAACAGCTTCCTCATTATGGATGAATATGAAGCCTATGTGCTTGAAACTGTTCAAAAGATGTGGATTGCGAAAAAGGTGGTGGATTTCTATGCCATTTCCAATGCTCCCAGCATTACGAGCGAATGGGATATGATCTCAGATGACCTTATCAAATATGCCATTGGAAGGAAATGGTGTTCAAGTGATAAGGATTTCGATTTTGCACAAACATTTTCTGATTCGATTTACACAAAATTTAGCCAGGGACGTGAACGGCGGAATTTCGTGATGGGGCAGTTGGGTGAAAAACGTGGGTCTATTGATCTGGATTTTATGAAAGATCTACTTCGTTCACATGCTATGAATCCCCGTCACACCTACCCGGATCGATCTTTAACAGCCTGGAATATCTGTATGCATGCTGCTCCGGGACCGATCCGCAACAGCCAAACGGTTGGCTCCCTCATTTCCCAATTTAATACTGATGGGATTACCCATTGGGTAACCGGAACATCTGCTCCCTGCTTATCTGTTTTCAAGCCGGTATGGATGGAGGCTGGCTTACCGGATATCGGTCCGCAACCGGGTGGCTATTATGATGGTGATACTCTGTGGTGGCAACACGAGTTGCAGCATAGGGCAGTATTGAAAGAATTCCACCAACGGCATACTATGTTGAAGCAAGAAATCGAGCACATTGAAAAACAAATCATGCAAATGCTACTATCTCGAGAAAAAGGGAGTGAAATGAACGATCTGGAGATCAGCCAAAGCGCTTTTGATTTGGAGAGAAAACACTATCCCTCCTGGATGGACATTTTGTCTTCCTCATCTTCTCAATATAAAAATGCAAATTATTACGAAAATTATTGGCGGAAAATTAACGCGAAAGCAGGGATACAGGTATAAAATAAAGAAAAGAAATAAATGATCAGACAATGGATTTATTATTACAGCAGATTACAACAACCTATGCAATACATATTCCTGATGGCTGGATAGAATGGACCCTGTTCTTTGCATGGACGGTGGCGCTGATCGTTCTGATCTCCCGTTATTATAAAGAAGAGCACATTCTAGAAAAGAATCCCATTAATTGGGTTTTCTATATCTTATTGACGATAATTTGTTCTTCGCTTTTCAGTGTGGATGCTTTCCCATTAAAGTTTCATTTTTTTCCAACTGCTTTACAAGGAAGTAGCGATTTCTATCTGATGGTCTTTCAGGCGATCCCATGGGTCGCAGCAGCGGTGTTTGGAAAACCAATATTAAGCGTTGTGCTTGCCGTATCAGGGGGCATCGTGTTTTCCGGTTTTCATGGGCACACCGTTTTTACAATTCTATTAATTAGCACAATTGGGTTTCTCTTCAATATACTCCTGCGCAAAAAGAACAGCTTTCTTGAACCATATCAAAATCATCCTCTTATTCTTGTTAGCCTGGTAATTATTGCAGCGATTCCTCTTTTTTATCTGGAGCGTTTTGCATCCGCCAAGGGTGGAATTGCGTTACGGTTGGATGCTGGTTTCCATGATGGTTGGTTTTTCTATCTATGCCGCACCATTGAGCTTCTATTGGCAGGTATACTTGCAGAAGTCCTTGTACAAAAAGATAACAAGAAGAATAAACATACCTCTTTAAATGCGACGGTGCGGTTAGTATCTAAGCAAAAGAAAACTTACCATCTGGTCGGTTTATTCTATGTAATGCTACTCGTATTAACGGTACTGTGGAATGGATCGAGGGCGTATGCATTAGAAAAGCAAAGAATTGATATGGAAGCTCGTTTGCAGCATATCAACCTAGCGCTCACATCTTCATTTACTTCGAACGCTATTCGCATTGACCAATTATCAAAATCAGCGTTATTGGGCGGGACCGTTTCAGAAATGAATACTGTGGTAAGGATGCTCTTTCAACCTATCCAGAACGTAGACGAATTTTATCTGTTTGATACTCATGGTTCACTCGTATACGCGTATCCTGCGACCAGCGAAGAAGCATTGAATATTTCCGACCAGGAAGTCTGGATTTACCAGGATGTGTTAACAGAAAATACAATACTCGGCTCTTTTTCTATGGCAGAACCGGCGAATATGTATATGAGTGTTCTTTACCCAGTTGCCGATAATGAAGATACCGTTCAGCGTGTTGTTCTTGCGAGGATGGATATTTATAACAATCCCACTTTGCTACCCATCTCAACGTTACTTTCAGAGTACAGTGAAAATGGGCTTCACCTGGAATTTGTAAATACCCAGCTGGATACTCACATTCCATGGGTGGAAGAAATGGATCATGAACAAGAGATATCCGAAGTGGCAACTACCACCTATGTGCCGATGGGTTTGGAGGGATGGGGTACACAACTTACTCTGGATAAAAGTGTTTTCCTGACGGTATTTTTTGAGGAAATCTATCCTTTCTTTCTCCTTACTCTGTTAAGTTCAATTCTCGTCAGTAGGTTCTATTTCTATCGTTGGGCAAAACTGGAAAAATCGCTAGTGAATCTGACAGAGCGTTTTTCTACATCTTCGAATTCGAATGCTAATGTCAGTCTCCAGCGGATGAACACCTATCCCGATTCTGTAGTGAGCCTTTTAGATGTACTCAAACAAATCTTTCAAAAGTTGGAATTGCGCCATCAAGAAACAGAAATGTTCCTTGATCTTTGGCACAGCTATGATGATGCCGATACATTTTGTGGTGTGTTGGAAGATGCGCTTCGGATTTTTGCTGGACAAGATTCAATTTATGTAAGACTTTTTATTGAAAGTCGCATAGGTGAAGAAACGACCCAGCTTTATACCCATGCTGAAGTGGAAAATATAGAAGATTATGCATATCTGAATGAACAGATCTTGGCGCTCGGGAAAGAACAAGATCAACTGGTAGTGGGGAATGCGAACCGTTTTCACCAGCTGACCAGAGCATTGGGAAAGCCGTTCCCCCAAGCATTTATATTAAAAAAAATACCCAT
The DNA here is from genome assembly GCA_003446605.1 of Anaerolineaceae bacterium. Taxonomy (GTDB): domain Bacteria; phylum Chloroflexota; class Anaerolineae; order Anaerolineales; family Anaerolineaceae; genus UBA4781. The sequence goes on along the minus strand of DMDF01000137.1, from coordinate 9,797 downwards.
GAGCCAAACCCGCAGTGCCCTTCTATTTGTGGCTTATGGGGCTACGCAAGAATTTTCACAGGATTTTATGGATGATTTCCTTGGAAAATTAGATGCGTTCACAAGTCACCTGGTCGAAATTGATCAATTACAACAATGGTTGCTGGAAAAAACGATCCTTTCACAGCTTTTTAACGATCTGAATTTTCCGCTGTTCGTGTTTATCAATAAGATTCTCCTGTATGGAAATAAAGCCGCCAATGCCTTTTTAAAACTCGATGGAGCTGAAGAACATACCAGCATCGGGAAACGCGTTCAACAAAATGAAATTTACAACATCATGCTGAAAAATTATTCCCAGGATCATAGTGTTCTCACGCGAGAAACCAATGACGGAATGAAGTATGAAATTGACATTCTCAATGAAAATCATCCTGAAATAGGAAAAATTACAGTAATGCTGTTAAAAGATATCACCCGCGAAAAGAAACGAGAAGAAATCACGCGTGATTTTGTAACGATGTTGAGCCACGATTTGCGGTCTCCAATTACGATCTTGCAAGGGTATTCCAAAATGCTGCCTATGGTGGGTGAATTAAATGTTACCCAACAGGATTACCTTGAAAAGATAAAAAGCGGATTGGAAACCATTTCATCCCTCGTTGAAGGGATTTTATTGGAAGACCGGATCGAAAACGGCATTCAGATTTCTTCAGAGGAATTTGAATTGTATGAAGTTCTCTCCGAAATTAAAACACAGCTGGAGTCCCTGGCTAATCAGAAAAGAGTATCGATCGAAAATACCGGAATACAGCCTGGATTAACATTAAAAGGGGATCGAATACTCATCAAGCAAGCTTTATACAATGTGGTCAACAACGCGGTGAAATATTCTGAAATGGACAGTGTTGTGAAATTAAGCGTACAGACAAAGGATGATATGATTCAGATCCTTGTTCAGGATTCAGGTCCGGGAATTGCATCCATAGATCTGCCATTAATTTTTGAAAAGTATTACCATCCAAAAGGAAGCGGAAATCTGTACGATAAACAAGGTGGCATGGGTTTATACATATCCAAATTCATCGTTGAAGCGCATAGAGGAAATATATCTGTAGAAAGCGAATTAGGGAAAGGCACTTTGTTTCAAATAAACTTACCCACAATAAATACTATTAATTAGCGAAACGTGTTAAGTAATAAATATACTTTCCACTTTTGTCCCGAATATTTTGGAAAAAGATATCGTTGGCAACTTTCTGGATTTGAAAATTATGTAGTTACATACCAACTCGCTAGAAAGAACTATGAAAATGCTGGTTGCTAGATGATTTATGCAACAGTAGGTGGAAAACTGAAGGTCTTTCCGAAAATTAATTATACCAATCCGTTTTAATCGATCCTGGATATCATCTATTGGCAAGCGCTTTTTTACAGGTATATAAAGTTTTACAAGCTGCTCATTATATTTATTTGGTATCTGAATAAGTCGAATAGGAATTTAAATCCGTGGAGTAAATCAATAAAGACTCATTAAGCAGACGACATTAAAGAGTTAATACTGTATTATGAAATTATGGTAATGCAGATGTTAGCGTACGCTAACTGATAGTGATTTGTAAATAAATTATAATTAGGAAATCTTTAGTGAAGAATTAATATCAACGAAGATTATAGAGGGAGACAGCATTGACTGCGAACCTTATTGTTTCGGAATTAAGTAAGAAATATGATTCATTCTCAGCTTTAGTTCCAACGTCATTTCAATTAAAGACAGGGAAAATTACAACGCTGTCAGGGCCAAATGGTTCTGGGAAAACCACGTTCCTTTCATGTGTATCAGGTTTAGTACGCCCGTCCAGTGGAACCGTGACAGTCGATGGCTTTGACCTTTATAAAAATGAAGTTGAGTTTCATCGTCGGTTAGTATTTGTCCCTGATGTTCCCCGTTTTTATCTGGAACTAACTGCATGGGAACATCTGCAATTTATAGCCATGGCAAATGGTGTAATGGAAAATTTCGATCAACGGGCACAAATATTACTGGAAAAACTTGATCTATGGGAAACCAGAGACCTCTTCCCACACAATTTTTCGCGTGGAATGCGCTTAAAAATGGGCTTAGCACTTGCTCTCATCCGACCATTTAGCGTGCTCCTCCTTGATGAACCAACTTCGGCACTTGATACAGCAGGAGTTGAACTATTAACGAATGAATTGCAACATTTACGGGAACAAGGGGTGACAATCTTATTGTCCACTCATGACAAGGTATTAATGACCCAGTTAGGAGATTGTCATCTGAGAATCCACCACGGATTGATAGAAACGGATTGAGATGAATGCTGTGCATTGGTTGCGCACACGAATAGAAGAACGGGAGCTTGTTTACTGGTTGTCCATCCTATTCTATGATAAGGACGATCATTCGTTTGGTAATCGCGTTTATTTATTCTATCTTTTTCTTTTCTTCGGTGCCTGGTTATTTGCAGTGTTGACACTTCTTGCGCAAGGTGGAGCCGCGCTATTAGGTATCATAAACGCAAACGACCCGGTTCGTGCAGCCACTTTTCTAGAAATATTAATTTTGGGATTATGGAATCTGCATGCATTATGGCAGGCGATGCGACGGAGTCCAATTGTATTTTCGGAACAGGACGCTATGCTAATCTGCCAGATGCCGGTGAGCCGTCGGCAGGTAGTTATGCGATGGTTCTTTTTACCCTGGTTAAAAAATGCAATTCCATTTTTGCTATTGACAATCGTAATTGGTTTTTCGGTAGCAGAAACTACTATGGCAGGTTCGCTTGGATCTGATTCAATTTATAGCTATGTCACATATGGACTTCGTGCTGGGATAACCATAATACCTGTCCATGTGGCATTATTTTCTCTTCAATGGGTTTTTGGAATTTATCGACTCCAAAAAGATACTGAATGTAGATGGTTAAAATGGTTGGTTGTGATATTCGCTTTGATATGCTTATTTTTATCTATGGAAAGCAATGATATTGTTAATCCATTGGCTCCTCTTGATTTAAATCTTACTTTACCTTTACAAGCTGGATTTGGAAAAGGCAGTTT
>DMDF01000137.1:0-6382 GCA_003446605.1 Anaerolineaceae bacterium | reverse complement strand
CTCGCTTGCCAAAATTTATTGTTGGAAGTAGGGTGCTAATTTGGAAAGGTTTTATACAATCTCGCAGAAATTGGCATATGGCATCATTTTTTGATTGGTTCACTACATTTGGTATCGTAGTAGGTTTACCTTTTCTTCCTGATATTGGTAGTCGAATATTTGCAATCGCTTTTTGGAGTATTCGCTTGGGGACAATGTCTGTAACACGCCTTCGTAATGATTTATCATGCTGGCAAATAATTCGTCAACTCCCTATTTCATCCAGCCAATTCTTGTTTTTGGAGCTAAGTCCGGCTTTTTTCTGTCGATCATCATAAGTTTAGTGGGTTTAATCTTTAGTGCATTGGTAATGAAATCGATAGACCTTGGTTTCGCTTTATTAATTCCAGGAATCATTGCTGGAGTTATTGGAATTGCGGCATTTGATGTACTTAGGAGAGCACGAAGTGATTATTTGTTAAGTGGTTCGGCTCCTGAAATCAGTGCCGGAGGTTATCTGCTGGGATCACTAACTGCCATCGTTCCAATCATCCTTTATACGATTTTATCTGGGATATCAAAAATGATCTTTCCATTTTTTGTGAGTCTATTCTTCGGTTATTTTGCATTTAAAATAGCAGTCAAATCATATCGTAATATTGATAAGATATGATAGAAATCAGATCAAGAGATAAAAATGGAAAAGGAAACAGGAGTATTTCGAGAATATTTGTGATATAATGCAAGTTTGTTTTGATAAATGACAAAAACAAGTTTATTGTATTTAACCAGACAGGTACCATATCTAAGGAGGCTAATAAGTGGAAACAAAAAGTCTGATGGCACTCCGAGTAAGACTTGCATCTCCCGAAACAATCAAGAGTTGGTCTTATGGGGAAGTAACAAAACCCGAAACGATCAATTATCGCCGTCTCCGACCGGAAAAAGATGGTCTTTTTTGCGAAGCGATTTTCGGTCCGACCAGAGATTATCAATGCTATTGTGGAAAATATAAAAACCCTCGTTATAAAGGAATTGTATGCGATAAGTGTGGGGTAGAAGTAACCCGATCCTCCGTTCGACGCGAACGCATGGGGCACATCGAACTGGCTACACCGGTGGCTCACATCTGGTACAGCCGTAGAGTACCTTCCTATCTTGGCTCATTATTAAATATTTCGCGGAGAAATTTGGACCGTGTTTTATATTTCGCGCAATATATTGTCACATATGTAGATGAAGATTCGAAGCAAAAAGCTTTGAATCGTGTAGAAGAAGAAGTAACCGCGAAATATACCGACCAGATCAACGAACTGAACACACGTATCGATGAAGTTGCGCTGGATAAAAAATCACGCATTGAGGAAATCAAAAATAAAAATGCTGAATTATCCACCAAAAAAGATGAATTGGTGGCTGAAAAGGTCGCTCCGATCATTAAAGAAGGGCAGGATATTGAACAATCCATTCGTGAAAAAGTTGGCAAGAAAACACGCAGTGATATCAAGTTGAAGACAATCGATGTCACGATAGCCAATGCCGGTGAAGAAGTCACGAATAAAATGATCAGTACCATGCAGAAGTCTATCCAGCAAGCTCTCGAATCCATTGAAGCGGAGATTGGGGTTGAGATTGACCATGAAAAAGGAAAGAATGATCTTCTACTGGAACAGGTGAATGCTGAAGCGGATATGACGCTTCAAAAGCTGCTCGATCAAAAAGAAGAGTTAACTACAAAAATTGATAAAGAAGCCGATGCGCGCCGTGATGAAATTGAAAGCTTACGACCACTATCCTTCATCAGTGAAAATAAATATCGCGAACTGCGTTCTCGCTACGGGCAGGTATTTCGCGCAGATATGGGTGCGGAAGCCTTCTACGATATTCTCAGCCGTTTGGACATGGAAAAATTATCCGAAGAGTTGTGGGTAGAAGTGCGCACCACCAAGAGCAAACAAAAACGCAAAAAAGCTACCAAACGGTTGAAGGTTGTAGAAGCATTCCGTCGCTCGAAAAACCGTCCGGAGTGGATGATCTTGAAAGTTCTACCTGTCATTCCTCCCGACCTGCGCCCCATGGTGCAGCTGGATGGTGGGCGTTTTGCTACTTCTGATTTGAATGACCTGTATCGAAGGGTTATCAACCGTAATAATCGTCTCAAGAGATTACTTGAATTGGGTGCACCGGATGTCATCGTGCGCAACGAAAAGCGTATGTTACAGGAAGCAGTTGATTCATTAATCGATAATTCACAGCGTGGTAAAGCGCTATCTCGCCGTGGCAGACGTGAATTGAAATCATTGAGCGATATGCTGAAAGGAAAGAAGGGTCGCTTCCGCCGCAACCTGCTTGGAAAGCGTGTGGATTATTCTGGGCGTTCAGTTATTGTGGTAGGACCGAAACTGAAATTGTACCAGTGCGGTTTGCCCAAGAATATGGCGCTGGAACTGTATCGCCCCTTTGTGATCGCTGGTCTGGTAAAGCGAGAATATGCTGCGAATGTAAAAGGTGCACGCCGTCTCATCGAACGTAACCGCCCTGAAGTATGGGAAGTACTGGAAAGGGTCATCAAAGACCGTCCAGTCATGTTGAACCGTGCTCCAACACTGCACCGCTTGGGCATTCAAGCTTTTGAACCCATTCTGGTCGAAGGCAGTGCCATTCAATTGCACCCACTGGTTTGTACAGCTTTCAATGCTGACTTCGATGGTGACCAGATGGCTGTGCACGTACCCCTGTCAGAGAAAGCGGTATGGGAAGCACGTAATTTAATGCTTGCTTCCAAGAACCTGTTGAAACCTGCTGATGGTGAACCGATTATTTCCCCATCAAAAGACATGGTATTGGGCGTATATTATCTGACCATGGAACCGGAGAAAAAGAAGAAAGGGGAAGATCTGATCACCTTCGCTTCGATCGATGAAGTGGAATTGGCGTATCAGTTGGATCAGGTTAAAGTGCATTCCCCGATTCGACTGCGTGTAATGACCTGGTTTGATGAAAACGATAAGCGGTTGAGTAACCCTGAGACACGTATCATTGAGACTTCCGCAGGTCGTGCGCTTTTCAATAAAATTCTTCCAGATGAGGTGCTTTTTATAAACCGAACTCTGGAAAAAGGAGCTATCAAAGATCTGATCGCAACCATCTACGACCTATGTGGAGAAGATACCACCACCCGTATTGCAGATGATGTAAAAGATATCGGATTCAAATACGCAATGTTATCTGGTACCACGGTGGCAGTTGGTGATATCACCATTCCTCCCAAAAAAGAGGAAATTCTGGCAGAATCGCTGGAAAAAGTGGAAGTTATACAGAAATCCTATCGCCGCGGTTTATTGACAGAATTAGAGATGGATGAACAGGTTATTAAGGTATGGCAGGACACGACCAAAGAAGTCGCGGATGCAGTGAAAGAACACCTCGATCCAAGCGGCAACCTGGCAACCATGGCTAACTCAGGTGCCACCAAAGGTGGATTTGGTCCTATTTCACAGCTGGCTGGTATGCGTGGTTTGATGGCTGACCCTGCCGGGCGCATCATTCGTCTGCCTATTCAATCCAACTTCCGTGAAGGGTTAACGGCTCTGGAATACTTCATTTCTACGCATGGTGCTCGAAAAGGTCTGGCTGATACCGCACTGCGAACGGCTGATGCTGGTTATCTGACACGACGTCTCGTGGATATTGCGCAGGATGTTATCATCAATGCGGATGATTGTGGAACACAAGAAGGACTCTGGATCAGAACATCTGATGATGTTGCCGGTCAGAGTATCCAGGAAAGATTGAAGGGTAGATTGCTGGCAGATGCGGTAATTGATCCGAGAACAGGTGAAGTACTAGCAGACCATGATGATCTGCTGACACTCGATCTCATCAATTCACTGTTGGCTGCTGGTATCCAGGAAATGAAAGTCCGTTCTCCATTAACCTGTGAATTACATCACGGTATCTGCGCAAAATGCTACGGTATTGATCTGGGTCGTGGAAAAATGGTGGAACCAGGAACAGCTGTTGGGATCATTGCTGCACAATCCATCGGCGAACCCGGTACACAGCTAACACTGCGTACTTTCCATACTGGTGGCGTTGCGGCAACAACAGACATTACTACAGGTCTTCCCAGAGTTGAAGAGCTTTTTGAAGCGCGCAAGACACCCAAAGGTGAAGCAGTCATCGCACCTATCACCGGTAAGGTGTCCATCATCTCGGCGAACAACACCAGCGACCAGAACAGTATTCGCATCACCTACAGCGAAATCGTGCGCGATGAATATACCGTTCCTGAAGAATGGGGGATACTGGCTAAAGAAGAAACGACCGTAGCCGCAGGAGATGTGTTAGCTACGAACGAAGAGTTGACCATCAATGCACAACATGCGGGACGCGTTCGCATCGAAAACCACACGGTGGTAGTGAGCTATGATAGTGTTGAAGAGGAAGAAAAAGATATCCCATCTACCCTGCGCATCATTGTGAAAGAGGGTGCGGAAGTAGAAGCAGGGCAACCGCTTACAGAAGGCTCCATCAATCCGCATGAACTTCTCAAATTAAAGGGACGTGATGCATGCTACCATTATTTACTGGAAGAGATCCAGAACGTTTATCGTGCACAGGGTCAGAACATTAACGATAAGCACTTTGAGGTCATCATCCGAAAGATGATCAGCAAGGTTCAGATCATCAATGCTGGCGATACCGAACTGTTACCGAATGAAATGATAGATCGTCTTGAAATCAAAGAGATCAATGAACATATGATTGCGGAAGGTAAAAAACCTGCACGCTACATTGACGTATTATTGGGTGTGACCAAAGCCTCCCTGAATACTGAATCTTTCTTGTCAGCAGCATCCTTCCAGCATACCATCAAGGAGCTCTCACGAGCCGCTGTTTCAGCCGATAAAGATCCTCTATACGGCTTGAAGGAGAATGTGATCATCGGTAAACTGATCCCGGCTGGTACAGGATTTTCAGAAAAGCGAATTTCCTTGATTGAATCCATTGCAAATGATGAACCGCATAGATTGCGCGAGGATGGAAGTGTCATGGTGATCCCTACTGATGAGGGAGATCTTGAGAGCGATGAAGATATAGATATAGTTGATGAACCTGACGATGAGTCAGACGAAGAGTAAAACAAGAGCCGAGGAGCAAATCCTCGGCTTTTTGTAATAGAAGTTGAATATTGAATGAGTATGAAATAATCAACAAGGGAATTTATAATGGAAATTGAACGGGCGACGCTTGATGATTGTCATCTTGTGAAAGGTATGGTTGTTGTAATCGATGTTCTTCGTGCGTATACAACAGCCGCCTGTTTATTCGACAGGGGTGCGAGAGGAATTATCCTTGTATCGAAAGTAGAGGAAGCTCTTTGCTTACGAGAAGAGCATCCCGAATTTCTCATTGTTGGTGAGGTGAATGGAATCCGTGTTGACGGGTTTGATCTTGGAAATTCACCGTCTGAGGTAAATGGAAGAGATTTTACAGGAAAGACGATCATTCAAAGAACAACAGCCGGCACACAAGGTGTCGTAGGAGCAAAAAGAGCAAATATTATTCTTGCTGCTGCTCTTACCAATATAAGCGCTACTGTGCATTATATACAGAATATAAAACCTAAAAGCATAACTCTCCTTCAGACTGGTTTATTTCCACATGAAGGTTGGGGGGATGAAGATATTGCCTGTGCGGATTGTATAGAGGCAAAACTCCTTGGGAACCAGGTGGATTGGGAGGAAATTAATAAAAGAGTGCGCTCATCCCGCTCTGGATTGCGTTATGATGGTACCCATGCTGCATTTTCTCCATCTGATTTGGAAATAGCACTCCAGCATGATAAATTCAAATTCGCTATGGTTGTAAAGAGAAATGAGGGTTTACATTATTTACAAAAAGAAGAGATGGATGAATATCCTTAGCAAATGGATGGATTAAATCCATATGAACTGCGCATAGGTACTATTCTAATTAAGAATTGAATCAAACATGAAGTAAAAAATCGGATCTATTGGAGAGAGCAATAGTGATAGGTGATTTTTGTACCCTGCATCCCGAGAGTATCCTCTAACAACAGAGATGTACCTCCAGGAACGGTTATTCTCCATTTGAATGATTTTGTCACTGCAGATCCTGTACAGCTTTCTAACGTGAAAGAAGCGGTTGGGTATGTAGTGTTGAGCAGCGCAGTGTACCAGCCATTTATTGCATTTTTTCCCTGAATGGTCTTTTTGGAAGTGACCAGCACGGCATTATCACTATACAGGTTAACCAAGCTGGAAATGGTACGGCTATTGAGAAACTTAATGAAAAGATCATAAAACTGCAATTCCGGTTGTGGAATGCCCACCCAGTTGTAGTTAGAAATTGCCTGCCAGATTTCTGGAAGTTTTAA
>DMDF01000012.1 GCA_003446605.1 Anaerolineaceae bacterium | reverse complement strand
ATAAAACAGGAACAAAACGAAGGTTACAGAGCTGTAATAGTTATATAGAATAACAAATCCATGTGGGCTTCCAGGCAGCTCGGGTAATGATATATGAATAATATTGGGTAATATTAAATGACGAGGATTACAATAAATCACAGGAGCCAAATATGGTAGGTACTGAAATTGATTTCGTTGTCTCAAACAGTTTAAAAGCTTTGGAACTTTATGAGAAAATATTTGATATTGAGCTTATCGAGAAAACGGATTTTCCCACAGGCGAAAACGAAGTCATCCTTACGCTCTATGGTGTAAGGTTCCACATGCTGGTTGAAAATCCCGAGTTCCAGATGATCGCGCCCAAACCTGGCGACCCAAAACCAATTTGGTTTAACATTATGGTCCCTGATATTGAGAAAACTTTTACAAAAGCAATCAACGAGGGTTGTACCGAGGTGCAGCCACTAACAGAAATGAAGGAAATGGGTGTGTCGAATGCGATCTTCATTGATCCATTTGGCTACCTCTGGATGCTGCATCAAGTCCATAAAGAAGTCAGCTTTGAAGAACGAAAGAGGATTTGGGAAGAAAGGAAAAAATAAAATGCATTACGATGTTAATTCTATTGAAGAATATATAGCGGCAGTACCAGAAGACAGAAAACCTGTAATGGAGAAGCTCCGCAAAGTAATTTTGGGAAATCTGCCGGAAGGATTTGAGGAACAATTATCCTACGGCATGATTGGCTATGTTGTTCCACTTTCTAAATATCCCAAGGGATATCATGTAAAAGAAGGCGAGCCCCTCCCATTCATTTCTCTGGCATCGCAAAAGAACCACATTGCTTTGTATCATATGGGTTTGTACGGGAAGCAGGAAGTGGAAGAGTGGTTTGTTAAAGAATATGCTGATCGTGTACCCACCAAGCTGGATATGGGCAAGAGCTGCATCCGGTTTAAGAACCCGGACCTTATCCCTTATGATCTCGTTGCTGAGCTATGCCAGAAAATGACGGTTGATGAATACATCCAGGCCTATGAAACAGCGCTAAACAGAAAATAAGCGCGTAAAAACATGAAACAATCCTATACGTTTGATGCGGAAATCAAGAAAGTGCCTGGCATTGACGGCGCTTATGTTGAAATGCCCTTTGATATCCGCAAAGAATTTGGAAAAGGCAGAGTCAAAGTTCATGCCACCTTTGACGGTGAGCTCTATGACGGCAGCATCGTCAATATGGGACTCACGCATGAGGACGGGAGCATCTGCTACATCATCGGGCTTCGTAAGGATATTCGCAAAAAAATCGGGAAACAACCTGGCGACAGCACAAAGGTTACAATTATTGAGAAAGAAAGCTGAGGATACTATGTGGACGTGTCCAAAATGTGGACGTGAATTCGAAACTGAGAACCAAAACCACAACTGCATCGAGCAGTCAACCCCGATTGATACTTATATATCTGCCCAACCTGAGACTGTTCAACCCTTCTTAAATTTGGTCAGAGATACGATCCGTGCTGTATTGCCTGATGCACAAGAACGTATTTCCTACCAAATGCCAACTTATTGGAAAGACCATAACATCATCCACTTTGCAGCGCACAAGAATCACATCGGCTTGTACCCTGGTCCGAAGGCAATTGTTCACTTTTCTGACCGATTAAAGGATTATAAGACGAGTAAGGGCGCTGCCCAATTTCCATACGACAGGGAAATACCCCTGAGGTTGATCGAAGAGATTGCAGTATGGTGTTATGAAACAGGGCATCATCATTAATTGAGTTGTTCCTTTGAGCTGTAGATCTCAAAATCGTGCCAAGAAATCATTACCAAAACACACCAAATAGAAACGGTAGTATGCTCCATGATACAAAAACGTCAATCAACCTGAAATGCCAGACAACTGCCTTATCATTCTACTAAATTAAGTGAGTGCATGAGATGAACAATATTATTAAATGGCTCCTTGAAGGCGATTTCTCCATCCAATATTTAACGAAGAAATACTTAATGAATGCCGGATCTGATGAGCTTCAACATCTAAGAAATAGAATTGCCCTTGAAGGCTGGGGAAGAAAATTCCTTGATGCAAGGAATGAAAACGGTCATTGGGGAAGAGGCTTTTACCAGCCGAAGTGGATCAGCTCTCATTACACGCTGCTGGATCTGCGGTATCTTGAAATTGAGTCGGTTGAACCAATTATGGAAACCTTAGCGCTGATCCTGCAGGAATCCAAATCGCCTGACGGCAGCATCAACGAGTCAAATACAGTCCCATCCGGAGATCTTTGCGTCAATGGTATGTTCCTCAACTACGCTTCCTTCTTTGGGGTCTCTGAAACAAATCTCCAGGCAATTGTGGATTATATTCTGGCAAATCAAATGCCAGATGGCGGATTCAATTGTGAGATTACTAGAAAAAATCCAATTCACAGCTCCATGCATACCACCATTTCCATTCTTGAAGGCATTTGGGAATTCATCAAGACTGGTTATCAATACCGCGTGGATGAATTAACAAAGGCTAAAAAAGCAGCCGAAGAATTTCTACTTATACATTGTTTGTATAAATCCAGCAGGTCCGGAGAAATCATTGATAAAAAATGGATCATGCTTTCTTTTCCATCAAGATGGCGCTATGACATCCTACGGGCGCTGGTCTATTTTGTTAATGCCGGCGTGCCATACGACCCACGGATGAATGATGCCGTTAATCTGTTGAAATCAAAACAAAGAAAAGATGGGACATGGCCCGTTCAGGCAAAACATCCCGGCCAGGTGCATTTTGACATGGAAAATACAGGCACTCCCAGCAGGTTTAATACCTTACGCGCACTGAGAGTATTAAGTGTCTATGATATAAGCACAAGCATGCCAAATAATAGACACCTTACTTGACCCCCACTCACTATTCACTACTCACCAAATACTAATCTAAAACAACGCCGCCGAGAGGTCATTGCGATATTGACGCGCTTCTGGATGGGAGTCGCCAATTAATGCCAACAATCCAACAAAGATGTCTTTGACCTGATCACCCCGAAAGTGTTTCTCTTTTCTCAAGATGTCTAAAAAACCATCCATCGCAGCTAAAATGTTTCCGCGCTTTGCCAAACGAATCCCATTTCTAAAGGCTGCTTCCAACGGTTCAAGATCCTCAACCGTGTCAACATCCATCTCGCTGAAGGCTTTCGCAACCGGGATCAATAACTGCGCAGCAGTATAGGAAGAGCTGGCAGGGAAATTTTTAAGTAAAATTTGAGCCTCACGCCCTTCACCCTGGAACAACAAAGCCCGAACAAGACCCAACAATGCTTTAGGATGGCGGGGGCGCATGGACAAAAACTCTCTGAAGGCTTCTTCTGCCCCGGCAAAATCACCAAGGATGAGCAAGCTCTCCCCTTTTTCGTAAATTAATTCTTCTGGTTCAGGAGCAAGCCGCCTGACAAAGTCACGCAATTGATCCTCTTCCAGCACACCCGAAAATTCAGACACCAACCGCCCATCCACAAAGGCTTTAACCGCCGGGATGTTCCTGACTTTATATTGTCTTGTCAGCCTTGCATTTTCATCAACGTTGACCTTTGCCAGCCGGAAACTGCCCTCACCTTTCCTGGCAAGGTCTTCAAGCCTGGGACCCAGAACGCGGCACGGGACACACCACGCTGCCCAGAAATCCACTACAACCGGGACTTGGGTGGAATATTGCAATACTTCATATTCAAAATCAGATTCATCTACGTGCACAATAAAATCAAAAACCATGCCTGTACTCCTGTGCCTTAATTTTAATCGATTTTCTCAGACTGGCAGGCTTTATTCACCATCAGTATTATTAATCATTCCAGGTTGAACAATATCCAGTACATCACCATGGATAGAAATGATGATTTTAAAGCCCATCATCCCCAAATACATGCGCGTTTCTTCAGGGATTCCAACCTGTGCTAATTGATCAAACTGCGAATCCAGATTCTTGAATTGATTTTGGATTGCAGCCATTGTAAAAATATCATCCTGTCCAAGCATTTCTGCTGCTTTTTCAGAAAGTAAATCTTCATGTCCTTCGATCTGTTCCTGCATTATTCGCCACACTTGCCTGTCAACTTCTTCTGCAGGGATATGCCGATTAAAACCCTGGTCGTCCACAATATAAGCGGGTTCATCACCAATCCAACCGGATTGCACCGGGTTATCATATTCATCATAAACTAAACCTGTAAAAATTGCTCTTTTAGGCAAACAATCCTCCAACTTCCAGATATTTTACTGATACTTAGTATAGTCACAAGATATTAGATTCTGGTTAATCTTTTGGAATATTTTTTCTAAAAATCAGGGGGTTAATTGATGATCACGCGCGTGCCGTGATTATCGCTGTAAACATATTCTTTGGGTGGAACAGCCGGTGTCGTCCACAAATACACCCATCTTGCAGCTTCAGGTGTTAAATTTATACATCCATGGCTGTGGGGAACACCAAAATCATTGTGCCAATA
>DMDF01000079.1 GCA_003446605.1 Anaerolineaceae bacterium | reverse complement strand
TCACCCCCGGAAAGGAGAACATCACGCACCTGTGGTGTAGCTTTCAGGTAAGCTATCTGCTGCTCAAATTCTTCACGTGAAAAGGTAGCGCTGGGATCGCCCACGATCCTGCCACGCGTGCAGTAGCGGCAGTAAGAAGCACACTGGGTTGTTACCAACATCAGAACCCGGTCCGGATAGCGATGTACCAATCCAGGGACGGGAGAATGCATATCCTCTGCCAATGAATCTTCCATCATGCCCGTAAAAGGAACGATCTCTGCTGCAGTAGGGACAACCTGGCGGCGGATAGGATCATCAGGATCATCGGGATCGATCAAAGAAGCATAATAAGGCGTGATATCCACACGAAAGAGGTGATCAGACTGCAGCGCTTCTTTTTCACTTGCCGTCAGCTTAAAAATCTTTTCAAACTCTTCCACCGTATTCAAACGATGGCTGAGCTGCCAACGCCAATCATTCCATTTTTCATCAGGGATATCTTGATAAATCGGTGCTCGTTTTGATGGGAAACCGAGATTCGTCATAATGCTTCACTCCTTGTTCATACAATGGTTAACACCATTGTATAGTTTAATATAAACCCGTCAACGAAATTTATCCTACTATCCTGTATTAATAATTCATAAGAAAAGCAAACAGCAGGAATGGTTTTCTTGACGCTGTTTTTTCAGCATGGTATCATGAATAACATATTTTTAGCACTCTAATAACGAGAGTGCTAAAACGGTAATAAAAATGGATAATTTAACCACACGCCAGCAGCGAATATTATCGCTGATCATTCATGAATACATTCGAACCGCTGAACCGATCGGCTCGAATCGCTTGGTCAGCGAATATAATCTCGATCTCAGTTCTGCTACCGTGAGAAATGAGATGGCATATCTTACCGAAGCCGGTTTCTTGCGCCAGCCGCACACATCTGCTGGTCGGATTCCGACTGAAGAAGGGTATCGTTATTTCGTTGGAAATCTCATGCGCAACACCACTCTATCTGAAGACGCGCGGCGCACCATCAGCCACCAGTTCTACCAATCGCGTAACGATATATCCAACTGGATGCATCTGGCAGCCTCCATATTGGCAAATCAATCCAAGGTTGCTTCTCTGGTCACCCCACCGCATCCGGAGCAGGTTCGTTTCAAGCATCTCGAGTTGATCTCAACTCACAACACACAGATACTCAGCGTGCTGGTGCTGGAAGGCGGTGAGATACACCAGAGTGTTTTGACAATGAATTTGCCTGTCAGCCAAGAAGATCTTTCCATTACTTCCAATCGCTTGAGTGAATTATTCCTTGCCAAAAATCACATCGAGATCGAGAAAATACAAGGTGAATTTAGCGAATTGGAACACAGCATCAAAGATTGGGTCATTTCGGAGATGAAACAAACTGAAAGTTTGACCGCCGGAGAGGTGATTCTGGATGGATTGACCAACGTGCTTTCTGAGCCGGAATTTGTGGAGTCTGATGAAGCCCGCCGGGCGTTAAAACTCATCGAAGAACGCACCTTGCTGCAGGAGTTGATCTCTCGTTCGATATTAAAGGAACCCACAAACGGAGTCCAGGTTTTGATCGGCGGGGAAGGCACTTGGAATGAGCTCAAGCAGATGTCAATCATTCTTGCCAAATACGGGCAGCCGGGCGTGGTAACGGGAACACTGGGAGTGTTCGGTCCCATCAGAATGTCTTATGGACATTCCATTTCGATCGTTCGCTTTCTCTCCAGTTTATTAAGCGACTTTGTTGCAGAACAATGGTAATCTCATTCAAGGATTGAAAATATGGCAGAAAAAGAGAAAAAAGAGAAACTTAAGAAAGAACCCGGTGAGGAAATCGTAGAAATCATAGATGAAATAGATGAATCTGAAAAGTCTACAGAATCCTCTCAAACAACAGAAACTTCTGTTAAAGAAGACACGGAAGAAATGGTAACCATTCCTCTAAAAAGTATGGAGGAGCAATTAAGAGAGATTGACGAATTAAAAGAAAAGATCAAGGAATATTCTGATGGCTGGCAGCGCGAACGGGCAGATTTTGATAATTACCGCAAGCGCGTAGTACGAGATCGTGACCAGGACAAGCAGAATATCAGCGTTGAATTTATTAAAAAATATCTCGCGATCTATGATGACCTGGACCTTGCGATGAAAAATGCACCTGTCTCTGAGGATTTCAAACAGTGGGTGGATGGCATCGCCCTCATCATCAAAAAGATGCACAAAATATTGGAAACAGAAGGGATCGAACCCATCGATGTGGGGATCAAGTTTTTTGATCCACAATTCCACGAGGCGATCTCTCATGAAGAAAACCCTGATTATGAAAGCGGACAAATCATCGAGGTCATTAATACGGGGTACAAAATCAACAATCGTGTAATCAGACCAGCACTGGTTCGAGTAGCAAAATAGGAGGCATACAATGGGAAAAATTATAGGAATAGATCTTGGAACAACAAACTCAGTTGTGGCGGTTATGTCAGGTGGCGAACCCATCGTCATCCCAACCGCTGAAGGAGAAAGGCTTTGCCCTTCCGTAGTAGCCATTAACAAGAATGGTGAACGCATCGTGGGACGCACCGCCCGTAACCAGGCAGTTGTGAACCCTGAGAATACTATCTTCTCTATCAAACGCTTTATGGGACGTAAATATGACGACCCCGAAGTGCAGCGCACCATCAAGCGTATACCTTACAAAGTCACTAAAGCGCCCAATGGGGATGTGCGTGTGATGATGGGAGATAAAGAATATTCTCCACCTGAGATTTCAGCCATGATTCTAGCAAAATTAAAGAAAGATGCCGAAACATATCTTGGTGAACCTGTTACCCAGGCAGTGATCACGGTTCCGGCGTATTTCAATGATGCACAACGCAATGCGACAAAAGATGCCGGCAAGATCGCCGGCTTGGAAGTGCTGCGTATCATCAACGAGCCTACCGCTTCTTCGTTGGCGTATGGTTTGGACAAGAAAAAGAACGAAGTGATCGCCGTCTATGACCTTGGTGGTGGCACCTTTGATATTTCCATCCTGGATGTTGGCGAAGGTGTTTTCCAGGTACGTTCAACCAATGGTGATACCTTCCTGGGTGGAGATGATTTTGATCAGATCATCATGGATTATTTGATCGACGAATTCAAGAAAGGACAGGGCATTGATCTGCGGAACGACCGCCAGGCGTTACAGCGATTGAAAGAAGCCAGCGAAAAGGCAAAGATCGAACTTTCCACTATGATGGAAACCGAAATAAACCTGCCCTATATCACAGCGGATGCAAGTGGTCCCAAGCATTTCTTGCTCAAACTCAGCCGTTCCAAGTTGGAACAATTGACCAATGGATTGGTTGAAAAAACCATCCCGCCAGTCGAAAAAGCATTAGCGGATGCCTCTCTCAAACCGGATGAGGTGGATGAAATTGTTATGGTTGGCGGTATGACCAGGATGCCAGCCGTACGCGAGATCGTAAAGCAAAAATTCGGTAAAGAATCTCACAAGGGCGTCAACCCGGATGAGGTTGTGGCTGTTGGCGCTGCCATCCAGGCTGGTGTTCTGGGTGGAGATGTGAAAGATATCCTGCTTCTGGATGTGACCCCGCTTACCCTCTCTGTTGAAACACTGGGTGGTGTGGCAACACCGCTCATCGAGCGCAATAGCACCATTCCCACGCGCAAGAGCCAGATTTTTTCGACTGCTTCTGACAGCCAGACCCAGGTGCAAATTCACGTTACACAAGGTGAACGACCAATGGCTGCAGATAACAAATCCCTCGGGCAGTTCATCCTGGATGGTATTCCACCCGCGCCACGTGGTGTTCCGCAAGTCGAGGTTACCTTTGATATTGATGCAAATGGTATCTTAAATGTCACCGCACAAGATAAAGCTACCGGGCGCAGCCAGAAGATCACCATTACCGCATCTTCCGGTCTCTCCAAAGATGAGATCGAGCGCATGAAAACTGAAGCCGAATCCTTCGCCGAAGAAGATAATAAGCGCAAGGAATTGATCGAGGTTCGTAATAATGCCGACACAACCATCTATACCACAGAGAAAACATTGCGTGACGGTGGCGATAAAGTGAAAGCAGATGCAAAGAAAGAAGCAGAAGATGCTATTGCCAAGCTGCGTAAATCGATGGAATCGGATAATGCAGAAAACATCCGCAAGGATACTGAAGCGCTCAGCCAGATCCTGCAAAAGATCGGCGCCAATATGTATCAACAACCCAGCGGTCAGCCAGGTGGTGCAGCAGAGGGGACAAATCCATCTGAGGATAGTTCATCAAATGAGGGCAAACCTGATAATGGAGAAGACGTTGTGGATGGCGAATTCAAAAATGTTTAAGTTTTGAATTTCTAGTACAATAGTATGCGTTTTGGGGTCAATTGACCCCAAAACGCATTTTCATAACAGACACGGATCAACTAATGGCAGAAAAAAGAGACTACTACGAAATACTTGGAATTGGGCGAGATGCATCACAGGAAGATATCAAATCTGCTTTTCGCAATTTAGCCAGACAATATCACCCGGACGTGAATCACGAACCCGATGCTGAGGAAAGGTTTAAAGAGATTAACGAAGCCTTTGCCATCTTAAGTGATCCCGAAAAAAGAGCGGCTTACGACCGCTACGGGCATGCTGGCGTCACCGGGAATGGCAGCCAATGGGACTTTTCTAATTTTGACCCCTTTGAGATATTTGAGCAGTTCTTTGGATTCGGTGGAATGAGCGGTAACACTCGCCGGCGCAGTTCTCCACGACGCGGTGAAGATCTGGTTACAACTGTAACACTGGATTTTGAAGAAGCTTTCTTTGGTGTGGATAAAGAGATCTCTATCACACGTGATGAACTCTGCCATGTTTGTAAAGGGACCGGCTCCGAACCAGGCACCAGCACCAAAACCTGTGCCACATGCGGAGGTCACGGTGAGGTACGCCAGGTTCGCAATACCTTTCTTGGTTCCATGGTGCAGGTAACCACCTGCCCAACCTGTAATGGAGCTGGAAAAGTGATTGAAAAAGCCTGCCACGAATGTCGTGGGCGCGGGTACGAAACACGCAACGTTCAAAAAGAAATCCCCATCCCAGCCGGAGTGGATGATGGTACCCAAGTGCGCCTTGCGGGTGAAGGGCAGCCCGGCACCAATGGGGGTCCACGGGGAAATTTGTACATCAAAATCAATGTGCGCCCGCATAAATTCTTCCGGCGCAAGGAGTACGATATTCTACTGGATCTGAATATCAATGTTTCCCAAGCTGCACTGGGTGCAGATATTGTAGTACCCACCATGAATGGGGACACCACCCTTTCCATTCCTTCTGGAACCCAATCAGGGAAAGTATTTCGTCTGCGCGGCAAGGGTTTTTCTCACGTTCACTCAAACAACAAGGGTGACCAGTTGGTAATCATCGACGTGGAAATTCCCAAGAGACTGAGTAAAGAACAGCGTGAGCTATTTGAGCAGCTAGCAGAAACGTTGGATAGCGAAGCGCATCCACAGGAGAAAAGCTTTGTGGATAAACTAAAAGAGGTATTGGGTGGATAAACACACCTGGCTTGAAGTATCTTTTCTTCTACCAGGAGAACAAGCAGAGGCAGTAGCGGAAATATTAAATCGTTATGCCCACCAAGGTGTGGTAATCGAGCGCGATCTGCAATCGGACAATCCAAACCAGATGAAGGTATACGCTTATCTGCTAGAAGATGATTCCCTGGAGCAATGCAAACAGGAGATCGAAAAAGCCATCTTTTATTTGAACAAGATCCTGCCCGTACCAGCGCCGACCTACCGTCAAATCCGCGATCAGGATTGGATGGCTGCCTGGCGACAATTCTATAAGCCAGTGAAGATTGGCAAACGCTTAATTGTCATTCCTGCCTGGTTTGACGTAACAAAGGCAGATAAAGGTCGTCTTCCCATTCGCATCAATCCTGGTATGGCATTCGGTACAGGCACCCATCCCACCACACAGCTCAGTTTGAGTTTGATGGAAAAGTATGTGCGTACTGGCGATACCATAATCGATGTGGGTTGCGGTTCTGGGGTACTTTCCATTGCGGGTATATTGCTGGGGGCAGTTCATTCTATAGCAGTGGATGTAAGCGGTGCAGCAATTCTCTCTTCTCAAGAAAACGCAGCCCTTAATGAGGTGGAGAATGAAATTGAGATCGACAAAGCTTCCGTCCCTGAGATTCTTGCAGGAAAGTTCAGCTATAAAAAAGCGCCGCTGGTGGTAGCCAATATTTTACTCAAGGTACTGGAAGAATTATTCGATCAGGGCATGGGCAAACTGGTAGAGGATAAGGGATACCTACTCATTTCAGGAATCCTGGTTGATCAGATGCAGACCATCGAAGAAAAAGCCCAGACCAACGGTTTTACCCGGGTTGACAGTGTTGTACAGGACGATTGGGTTGCGATCGCCTTCGTAAAACAAAGCTAGTCTCCCGATTCGATCACATACTCTGTCGTTATTTCAGCTTTCCCTTTCAGGGTTGCTGCAACTGAGCAGTATTTTCCTTCGGATAGCTCAATTGCCTTTGCTACATCGTTCTCATTCAAGTCTTTCCCTGCCAGAATATATTTCATGTGGATCTTGCGAAAAGTCCATGGGGGATTTTCATCCTGTTCAGCGGATAGCTGCACTTCGTATCGCGTTAGGGTAATCTTCCGTTTCTCTAGAATTCCTACCACATCCACTGAACTGCAAGCACCCAATGCCACCAACATCAATTCAGAAGGTTTCATACCAATCCCCTCTGCGGGGCTCGAAAGTACAACCGCATGGTTGGTAGAATCAACACCCAGGAAAGTTTTCCCTTCAACCCATTTCACTACAGCATTTGCCATCTTGTGATCTCCGTTTTTCTCTTATGATAATACAGATTAAGGGGAAAAGAAGCTCTTGACACAGAACGTATGTTCCGGTATATTATTAGTACATTTGTCCAATTATTTATTGAGGAGCGCGAAATGGCACGCAAATCAGAGGGACTGGGAAATCGGCATAAGAAGATCATGCGTTTTCTGGTAGATTTCCAGGATGAAAATGGGTATTCGCCCTCCATCCGAGAGATCGGCGAGAGCATTGATGTAAAATCTACATCCCTGGTAGATTATTATCTCAACCAGCTGGAAGAGATGGGGTATATTTCACGCGAAAATCACATCTCGCGCAGTATTTGTGTCAAAAAGGAAATCGAAGGCGCCAAAACAAAAACAGCGACGGAGAAAGTTTCAGCCGCAGTACAAAAGGCAAGCACAGCCCTGGATGAACTACTGCAGATTCCTATAATGGGTCGCATTGTTGCCAGCGAACCGATCCCCATGCCTGCTTCTGATTTGAATTATTTTGACCCTGAAAGCAGCATTGAGATCGCCCGCAGTTTACTGCCCGCCAAAGAAAAAATTGAAGAATTATTTGCGCTTGAAGTTCAAGGAGATTCCATGATTGACGCCATGGTCAATGATGGCGATGTGGTCATCATGAGACGCACCAACCAGGCTCAAAACGGAGAAATGGTCGCCGTGTGGTTGGATGATAAAGATGAGACAACATTAAAATATTTCTACAAAGAACCAAATCGTATCCGTTTACAGCCTGCCAACCCAAACATGGGCCCAATTTACATCAACAACCCCAAAGCACTGCGCATCATGGGGAAAGTGGTCATGGTCATCAGGCAGGTGCAAAGCGTAGCTGCTTAAAAATAGAAGATTCCCTTGCAGGGATCTTCTTAGTTCTCCTGATACCCTACCCAGCGTTCACACTGTTCCCACATAGTTTGCTGTATTTCTTTATCATAAGTCTGCGGGGCACTCTCAGCAGGTTTACTCTCTTCAAAATATTTCCCTGTTACCCCATCAAGATCCTCAGTTGATGCCAAGTAGATTGAACTGCGTGCTCCTTCTTCAAGGCTGATGCCCTGCATTTCGGGGAAAGCACTTCGCAGTACTTTGGTATTCACAGTGCCGGGATGAAGGCAGTTTACTGTAACTTGACTATCTTGTAGCCGTTCCGCCAAAGTGTAGGTAAAAAGAATATTCGCAAATTTTGAGATCTTATACGCCCGCCAGGCACGAAATGAATTTTCATCATGAATTTTGTTCATATCTAGATCATGCACGCCGTGCGCAATGGATGTAACGTTGATGATTCTGGCGGCTTGACTGGCTTTGATCTTTTCGAGTAAAGAAAGGGTTAGTAAAAAGGGGGCTAATTGATTCACCGCGAAGGTGAGTTCGAAACCATCCTGCGATAATCCAAAATCAGGGGAATAAATTCCAGCATTATTGATCAACACATGCAGAGATGCTTCCTTCTGGTTAATTTCATCCACCAATTTCCTAACTGAGTCCAAAGATGAAAATTCTGCCACATAACCTGCCAGGTCTGCATCAGGATATCGTTTTTTAATCTCGCTGATGGTCCTATCCACTTTTTGAGGATTACGACCATGGATCAACACTCTCCCGCCTTGCCCGGCAAGTGTCACAGCAGTTTGTTTCCCAATGCCATCCGTCGATCCGGTGACCAACACGGTTCTACCCGTTGTGAACATATTTACTGATCCTCTATGAAATATTATTGAGTATAGATAGCTTCAGCCTGCAGTGCCACTTCCTCGATAGGACTCTCGACAGAATAGACAAAACCTGTCACCTCCACAATCCCAAGTGAGTCAAGTTCTGTCACAGCCTCAATCCTTCTGACCCCCATCACGGCGCCATTGGCATCCTTTGCAATAGCGGAAAGCCAAACTCTGACGGTATCTCCCACAATCCCGTTCATAAATACGCGTGCAGATACCTGCGCAGTCAACCCATCATTTGAAATATCAATGGATTGTTCCAGAATTTTTGTCTCAATATAGCGGCTCATATCCTCGACCGGGATAGAAGAGACCAGTTGGTAGCTGTAGCGGAAGGGATCCGGAATGGGTGGGGGAAAATAAGCCGAAAGAACCTGTTCACCGCCCGCAGGGATCATATTGAGCGGCGCTGCTGCTATGCGAGCGCTCAATTGAGAGGCATTCGCATCCCCGATAGTAATCTCTACCAGTACATTCTCCACCGCATTTGCATTCTCATTTACAGCAGTAAGAAAGCACCATAATCCTCCACTTTTTTCTTGATAACATTGCGGATCATCAAGAGTTATCGGTTCCAGATCAGCCGCGATGGGAACCTCCTGCGTGCTGGCGGGTTTGGCAGGAATCAGTACCTGCATCCCCACCACCATGGCGTTGGGATTAATATCCGGGTTTGCGTCCACCACATCCTTCATATTAAACCCATACAACACAGCAATGCTCGACATGGTTTCACCTGCCGCAACCACGTGATAATGCGGGGTGGGTGAAGGAGTAGGTAAAGGGGTGCCGGTAGTTATCGGAGCAAGTGTCTGCGCTTCAGCGTTGGTCGTTGAACCGTACGGGGTTAAACCAACCCCCACATAGGTAGCTTGTTTTCCACCAGTACAGGCAACCATTAAAACCATGGTGCATAGCTCACATAAAAATAGTTTTTTCATCGTGGCAAAATTATACTTTTGAATAAATACTTTTATAATGATATTAACAAAGCTCAAAGAACACAATGATGTACGGTCAAGAAAATAAACAACCTGAACCCCAGAACCACCAATCGTCAATCCAAAAGACTTTCCCTTCGTCATTTGGAAGTTTTTACCTATCCCAAGGGTTTCGCCAGAAGGGGATCGTATCCAATGATTGTGGACCCACCAGTGTGGCAATGATCATCAACATCATTCTGACACAAGAAAGCGTAAAAGATCTCTCTCTGCGAAAGGAGAATATCATTTATCAAACCCGTTTTCATTTTTGGGATCGCTTGCCGGGGACTTTTCCCAATGTCGGTGGGGCAACCACTCCCTGGGGTATTGTAACTGCCTTCAACCAATGGATGCTGAAACTGGGATTGCCCTGGAAAGCGGAGCGCATCAGCGGGGCAAGCCGGCATACCATCTTCGAAAAGATCGTTTCTGGAAAATATATTTCCGCTTTGAAAATATGGAAAAATGGGGGCGCCCATTGGGTAAACATCATCGATTTTTCCGCTGAAGACAACATGGTATTCACCCTTGATCCCAACCCCTATCTGGTTCATCTGCCCCCCAACCGGCGAGTGCAAAAAGAATCCTGGGAGAAATTTTCATCAGACTGGCAGCGTAGAAAAGTTTGGAGTTCCCTGTTAGGTATCCATAAAGAGATTATCGTTTACTCTCGCGATCTGTAAGAGCATTCAAGTTTGGTTGGTATAATTCGTGAATTGGTTAAATTTTGATGAAAGATGGAGTCATTATGAGTGAGGCGCTGCGTTTTCAGGAAATTATTTTAAAGCTGCAAGACTATTGGTCTCAAAACGGTTGCTTAATCTGGCAGCCGTATTATACACAGGTCGGCGCCGGCACCATGAACCCGGCTACTTATTTACGTGTACTCGGTCCTGAGCCCTGGAACGTTGCTTACGTGGAACCATCCGTTAGACCAGATGATGGTCGTTATGGAGAGAATCCCTACCGCCTTCAACAGCATTATCAATTCCAGGTCATCCTGAAACCAGATCCCGGCAACCCACAAGAACTCTACTTGCGTTCTCTGCAGGCATTGGGAGTAGATCCAAGCAGCCATGATATTCGTTTTGTAGAAGATAACTGGGAATCACCCGCCCTGGGTGCCTGGGGGTTGGGCTGGGAAGTGTGGTTAGATGGGCAGGAAATCACGCAGTTCACCTATTTCCAACAAGCTGGTGGCATCGTTCTAGAGCCGGTTTCCGTCGAGATTACCTACGGGTTGGAACGCATCGCCATGGCGCTACAGGGCAATTATGATTTTCGTACCATTCAATGGAATGAGTGTTTTACGTACGGGGATGTGAACTACCAAGGCGAGCGTGAACATAGTATCTATTA